>JBFMBH010000179.1 GCA_040755095.1 Thermodesulfobacteriota bacterium | reverse complement strand
CTTGGAGGCCCTGCCATGAAGAGCAACAGCCACGACAACCGAAGCTGGATGGCCGCTGTCACCTTTGCCGAGGCCGGGGAGTGGGAGACCGCCCGCCAGCTGATCCCTGAGCCGCGGCGCCGTGTGCAGCTCAACTGGTGGCAACGGCTCTGGGCCGCGGTGGCCATGGCCGAGGAAGGGCTGGCCAGCGAGGCCACGCGGCTTCTGGAGCCGGGCCGCAGCACGCCGGCCGGCCGCTCGGATCTGGCGGAGCAGCTCGGCCTGCGGGGCATCCATCTGGCCTACGGTGTGCTGCGCGTGAAGGCCTGAGGCACAGCGCAGGCGCACGGCGCACCATGGCTGGGGTGCTGGTGATCTCGTCCGAGAGCCGCCTCGCCGAGGCTATCCGGCAGCGGTTGGACGAGTGGGGCCTTGCGAGCTGGGCGGCCGCCGACCCGAGCGAGGCGGTGGCCCAGCTGGCCCGGCGACGCGCCGCGGTGGTCATTCTCGACATCCGCCGGCTGGGCGACGAGGCCGCCGCGGCCGCCCTGGCGGCCCTCACCCGGGCCCTGGGCAAGGGTGAGATCATTGTCCTCAATACCGCCGACAATGTGCGGGCCTCCATGGTCGCCATGCAGGCCGGGGCGGTGGACGAGGTGATGGCGCCCTTCGAGACCGGCCAACTGCGCCAGAAGGTGCTGGAGGCCCAGGCCAGGGTGGACCGGCAACGACGTCCCCGCCGCTCCCTGTGGCGGATGTTCAACCAGGCCATGGCCGCGGCCACCTTCGCCCAGGCCGGGGAGTCGGATACGGCGCGCGAGCTTCTGGACGCTTTTGATACCGGACCCGCCACCGCTGCCCAGGGCAGCGGTCAAGGGCGGCCGGGCAGTGCACGGAAATCCAGTCGAGGGGACAAGCCATGAGTGACATCAAGCTGCTGTTGGTGGATGACGAGGAGAGCTTTGTGCGCACCCTTTCCGAGCGGCTCCAGCTGCGGGATCTGGCCAGCCATACCGTGTTCGACGGTGAGCAGGCCTTGGGCTTCATCGAAGACAAGGAGCCCGACGTCATGATCCTGGATCTGCGCATGCCAGGCATCGACGGCCTGGAGGTCCTGCGTCTGGTGCGCGCCAAGTATCCCCTCATGCAGGTGATCATCCAGACCGGGCACGGCAACGACATGGACGAGGCCGAGGCGAGACGGCTCGGGGTCTTCGACTACCTCAAGAAGCCGGTGGATATCGAGCTGTTGGTGGACCGGATTCGCGAGGCGCACCGGCAGAAGCTGACCAACGTCATGTCCGCCACCGCCTTTGCCGAGGCCGGGGAGCACGACAGCGCCCGGGAGATCCTGGCCACCCGGCGTGGCTAGGCCGAACGGGACCGCGATGGGGCGCCAGGAGCCGCTCCCCACCCGGGGCGCTGCAGACAAGGCTGGATCCTGCCATGAAGGTGTACACCGCCACCATCAACAGCCGAGCCCTCCGCCCGACCGGCCATGCCTTCTATGCCCGGCAGCGCCGGCTGCTGGTGGTGGTGGTCCTGGCCCTGGCGGTCATTCCCCTGCTCGGCATCGGCTGGATCTCCTCCCGCTACTATCAGGAGTCCTGGGAGCGGCAAACAGCCGCTGACCTGGAAAACTTCGCCCAGGCCCGCCGGGAGATCATCACCCTCTTCCTGCGGGATCAGACCACCATGCTCAGTGCCCTGACCCGTCTCCATTCCAAGGACGAGCTGGCCAAGCCGGACAGGCTGCGGCAGCTCTTCGACGCCATGGAGGAAAGCGGTGTGGTGGTCGATCTGGGGGTGATCGATCGCACGGGGCGGCATCTTTCCTATGTGGGGCCGTACCACCAGCAGTTGCAGAGCAGGAATTATGCCGAGGCTGACTGGTTCCACGAGGTGCTGCGCAATGGCACCTATGTCAGCGATCTGTTCACCGGCTTTCGGGGGGTGCCCCACTTCGTGGTCGCGGTCACCGATCCCGGCCGGACGTGGCTCCTGCGCGCCACCATCAACTCCGGCTTCTTCTCGACCCTGCTGGACAGCGCCAATGTGGGCCCAGGCGGTGATGCCTTCATCGTCGACCGCCAGGGCGCCCTGCAGACCGCCAGCCGGCGGGGCTATGTGGTCCTGCCGCCCGCCGAGCGGGAGACGTTCATGTCGGCGGCCTCCCAGGCGGTGGTGCGCACCGACCGCTTCCTGGCCGCTACCGCCTGGCTCAAAGGTGGCGACTGGCTGCTGGTGCTCATGACCGATGTGGAGGGCTCCCTGCGCTCCTTCTACCAGGCCAGGAATATCGGGCTCGCCATCATCATCATCGCCTCCGCCCTGGTGGTGGCCATCGCCACCCTGGTGGTGCACACCATGGTCAGCCAGCTGGAGAAGGCCGAGCGGGAGCGGGTCGCCATGCTCAACCAGGTGCGGGAGGTGGAGAAGATGGCCCTGGTCGGCCGTATGGCCGCCAGTGTCGCCCACGAGATCAACAACCCGCTGCAGATCATCGTCGACCAGGCCGGCTGGATGGGTGAGCTCCTGGACGAGGAGGACCCGGCAACGGTGCGGAACCTGTCCGAGTACCGGGAGTCCCTGGGCAAGGTCCGCCACCACGTCAAACGGGCCAGCGGCATCACCCATCGCCTGCTGGACTTCTCCCGCCGCTCCGACGCCAGCCGCGAGTTGGTGGACCTCAACGAGCTGGCTGCCACCACCATCTCCTTCCTCGACCAGGAGGCGAAAAACAGCCGGATCGCCATTGTCCTCAGGCTGACGCCCAACCTGCCCCTGGTCTGCGCCGAGGCCACCCAGCTCGAACAGGTCTTCCTGAACATCCTCAACAACGCCCTGGACGCCATCGGTCAGGACGGCCACATCACCGTGCTCAGCGGCACCACGGCCGACGAGGTGTCGGTGGCCTTCGCCGACAGCGGTCCTGGCATGCCCCCGGAGACCATGGCCCGGGTGTTCGAGCCGTTTTTCACCACCAAGGAGAAGGGCAAAGGGACCGGCCTCGGTCTGGCTGTGTCCTTCAACATCATGCAAAGGCTGGGGGGGACCATCCGGGTAGCCGCGAGACCCGGCGGCGGCTGCGTCTTCACTGTCGTCCTGCCCCGCTCCCCGGCCAACGCCGGCCGGCGGCTCCCGCGCCAGCAGCCAGAGACGGCCGGCCCCGGCCTGGCCAAAGGGGAACAGGTATGGGGTGCTTTCGAGTCCTAGTCGTGGACGACGAAGAGGATTTCGTCGCCACCATGGTCAAGCGTCTGGAGCGGCGGGGCCTGTCCTGCCAAGGGGCGACCAGCGGCCCGGAGGCGGTGCGCCGCATCGCCGACGAGGATTACGACGTCGTCCTTCTGGACGTCAAGATCCCAGGCATGGACGGGGTGGAGATCCTGCGCCGCATCAAGGCCGCCAGGCCGGCAACCCAGGTGGTGATGCTCACCGGCCATGCCTCGGTGGAGGCGGGCCGGGCGGGCCTGGCCCAAGGGGCCTGCGACTACCTGCTGAAGCCGGTGGAGCTGGAGTCCCTGTACGAGGCCCTGTGCGGGGCCATGAACGACAGGGCCAGCCAGGGGGCGACGGCCGCCGGAGAGCGCCGGTCCGATGAGAGAGAGAAAGGGGCGCCTCGCCGTGGGTGGCGGGGGTAGCATCGTTCACACCAGCAGCATAACCGGAGAAGGAGGAAGTGATTCATGAGCCTATGGAAACGAATCGGACAAACCATGATGCTGTCGGCCCAGGCCCACGCCCGCTGGGAGCTGGATGTTTCCAACGCCATCCTGCGGGATCGCAAGAAGCTGGCCCTGCTCGGCCTGTTGCTGGTGCCGGTGGTCATCGGCGGCATTGCCTTTGCCGGTGACGTGGCCGGCGCCCTGCCTTCATTCCTGGGCGACAAGAAGACGGCGTACACCCCGGCCTTCTACACCGCCACCATCTTCCTGGCCTCCATCGGGGTCGGGGTCTGCGCCGGGCTCATCACCGGCTGCATCGGCGCCGGCGGCGGCTTCATCATCGCGCCGGCCCTGATGAGCGCCGGCGTCAAGGGTATCCTGGCCGTGGGCACGGACCTCTTCCACATCTTCGCCAAGGCGATCATGGGCAGCGTCCTGCACCGCAAGCTGGGCAACATCTCGGTCTCCCTGGCTGTGACCTTCCTGGTCGGCTCCATGGGCGGCGCTACCCTGGGCGGCTACATCAACCGGACCCTCTACGAGTTCAACCCGGTCTACAGCGATGCCTTCATCACCACCATCTACGTCCTCATGCTCGGCTTTCTGGGCTTCTACGCCCTGACCGATTTCCTGGCCTCCCGCAAGGCGGCGGCCAAGCAGGCGGCGGCGGGCAACGTCAAGGCAGCCGAGGGGATGACCGGGCTGGCCCGGAAGCTCCAGGCCGTCAACATCCCCCCCATGCTCACCTTCGACGAGGGCGTGGTGCCCGGCGGCCGCCGCATCTCCACCATCTTCCTCGTCATCGCCGGCTTTGTCGTCGGTCTGGCCGCCGCCATCATGGGCGTCGGCGGCGGCTTTCTGACCTTCCCCATCTTCGTCTACGTGCTCGGCGTCTCCTCGGCGACCACCGTCGGCACCGACATCTTCCAGATCATCTTCACCGCTGGCTACGCCGGGCTGGTCCAGTACGCGGTCTACGGCTTCATCTTCTACACCCTGGCCATGGGCATGCTCCTGGGCTCCCTGGTGGGCATCCAGATCGGCTCCCTGGTCACCAAGGTGGTGCCGGGCTTGACGATCCGCGGCTTCTATGCCACGGCTGTCCTCTCCGGCTTCGTCAACCGCGTCTTCGCCCTGCCGGGGAAGCTGCGGAAGATGCAGGTGCTCAACATCGAGAAGGCGACCTGCGAGACCCTGGAACAGATCGGCATCTATCTGTTCTTCATCGTCATCAGCTGCTTCGCGGTGTGGGTCTTTGTGACCTTCTTCACAAAGATCAAGGTTCTCAAGGGTGAACAGGAGACAGTGCACGGGGGGGTGCGGGCATGATTCACAACAAGAAGGAATTTGGCCTGGGATTCGTACTGATGATCGGCTTCGTGGTCGCCTTTGCCGTGATCATGTCGCCGATGTTCAAGGGGCAGAACGCCCTGGACTATCTGGATGGCCTGTACAACGCCATCTCCAAGGATGCCTGCTATTACATCCCGGCCATGCGGCAACAGGCCGAGCCCATGCAGGGCAAGCAGATGACCGTGACCATGAAGATGGAGAACGAGGCCCAGGCCGGCCGTCTGGTCAAGCTGATCGGCTCCTCGGGCAAGGCCAAGGCCGAGGTCTCCGGGCCGACTGTGAAGATGACCGGCGATCTCGGCGCGGTGCTCCTGACCAGCCTGGTCGATGCCGACGCCATGTACAAGAACAATGGCCAGGAGGTGAGTGGCCGGCACGGCTATGACGCCCGGCAGGTCATGTACGACTGGTGGACGGCCATGAAGGAGATGGTGAAGGACCTCAACAAGCAGCAGGCCTTCAGCGAATCCATCGCCATCGGCAAGATCCAGACCCGGGGTCTGGAGCCGGCCTACAACTACTACGGGATCACCACCCAGAACATCAAGTCGCAGCTGCTGACGGTGGTGATCTCCCTGGCCGGCTACGTCATCTACACCGTCTGGTACGGGTTCGCCCTGCTGTTCATGTTCGAGGGCTGGGGCCTGAAGCTGGAGCACTGATACGGGGAAAGACGCTTGGCGCTCGGCGCCCTTGTCGTTTTGCGAGCCGGCCCTGGGCAGAAGCTGCACCCTGCCCAGGGCCGGTGTTATTGGGCGGGTCACGTGCCCCGGGGCGGTCCCAGCGGCAGCTCCCGGTCCCGGGCCGCGATCTCGATCTTCTCCACCAGGGCTGCCAGCTCCAGTGGCTTGAGGCAATAGTCGCTGGCCCCTCGTTCCAGGCCCAGGAGGCCGGCGCTCACCGAGGCATGGCCGGTGAGCATGATCACCGCCACCGCCGGCCAGCGCTCCCTGATGGTCACCAGGCAGTCGATGCCGTCCCGGTCCGGCAGCTTGACATCCAGGACCACCACCTCGGCCGGCTCCCGGGTCAAGTGCGCCAGGGCCTCCTGGCAGGAGCCAGCGGTGCGCACCGTGTACCCCCTCCGGGCCAGCCTCTTGCCGGTGAGCTCCCGGAAATCCTCTTCGTCGTCCACCACCAGGATCCTTAACAGCCCCATCACATCCTCCGCAGGTTATTGCTCGGCCGCACCGGGGGCCAGGGCCTCCAGATCGGCGAGGATCTTCGTCCGGTAATGCGCCACCATGCCCGGATCGGCCATGACCATGTCGATCTGTCGGGTATGGATGAGAAGATAGCCCAGCACCCGCAGCCGCGTCTCCAGCACGTCCGTCGGCCTCTTTTCCAGGCGGGCGGTCAGGCTGTCGGCCTTGGGCTCCACCCGGAAGCCATACCGCGTGAGGATCTCGGCGATGAGGGCCACCCGGGTCGCCTTCCGGCCGGCATCCGCGGCGCCGCCCTTGAACTGGAAGCTGACGTAGCTTTCGGTCAGCATGTCGCTTACGTAGGCCTCCACCATGGAAAAGTGGTAGCCGAGGCGGACGCTCAGGTTGCAGAAGTCCTTCGAGACCAGAAAGTAGCTCTTGGCGGCCATGGAGGAGCGGACCGCGGGATCCAGGCTGGGGTTCATCGTCGACTGGAAGAAGATGGAGCCCAGGCCCCGCAGGCTGACCGGCGGCGGGCCATCCCAGGGCACGGCGGTGATGCCGGCCCACAGGGCCAGCATGGGCCGGGATACGATGTCCGTCACCGCGATATACCGGGACTTGGCATCGATACCGGGCCGGAAGCCGTCCGCCAGATCGATCGCCCACCACTGGGAAGGCATCTCGCCCACCATCTGGCGGGCCAGCCGCTCCGGAAAGCCCAGGCGGCCGCCGAAGCCAAACATCTCCTGCACGGCCTTCTCATGGCAGAAGCGGGTGACGTCGTGCAGGGTCCGGCAGTTGCCGGGGGTGAAGAACGGTGACGCCGGGTCGGTGAGACCCAAGGGGGTGATCTCGGCCATCACCTCACTGAGCAGCCGGTGCACCGGGCTGTTGGCCATGAGCTGCCGGCCCGGGCC
>JBFMBH010000178.1 GCA_040755095.1 Thermodesulfobacteriota bacterium | reverse complement strand
GTCCATGGTCTTCGCTCTCCGGTGGCCATCAGCCACCTCAAAATGCCTCGGATTCCCGTAGCGTCCGGGCTGATTCAGGCAAAAAGTTTACGAAGCCCACGCGTCAAACCCTATGGGAATAGCCAAGCTTGGGGGCTCCGGGAATTGCTGGCCTCGTTCCCATGCTGCTGGGGATGCCGCCGGTGCCGCCCATGGCTGCATTTGGCAAGGGTGCTCATGGCTCTTGTGCTACAAAGGGTGGAATCATTCCGAAACAAACGACAGTAATCGGGTCTCGAGCTGATACGCTTGCTGCGAAAGGGTGGCCTGAGCACAACGTGCTTGATATTCCTACTTGGAACGCGAAAGAAAAAATCAAGTGGTTGGATAGCGCGATTAGGCGTGGAGATGAGATATACCTCGCAACTGACCCGACGAAACATGCGGCTATTCTGAATAGTCTTCCCGCTCGTCCTTATTCAGCCTTCTTGGAACTTGAGCTTCCATACCTCCAGTGGCACGGTTACGTCCAAGAAGGCGTTCGCATGGTTCCCATGGCTCCGTAACGTCATGTCTATTTCCCAACACATCACCACAGAGTTTCAGACGAAGGCACGCGAGGCATTCGGTTCGCTTGCCAATGAATTTAAATTGGAGCTTGTCCAGACAGACGAGATGACCTTTCAGCTGGTTGGGCGTGATGTCGATGTCCGGCTCTATCTCTATCCGAGTCACATCCCATCGGTGAACATCACTTTGATGCCCAAAGGCGCACAATGGAGCAAATGGCGACGCGAATCCCCTTGGGGGGCAACAGGTATCTGGCTCGCCCATCTCGTTGCTTTTCGCAAGGCGAAAGAGTCGTGTCCGGACAGTCATTTTCGGACTAGCCAGGAACTGTTCAAGCATATTGAGATTCTTGTCCAAGATCTCCGCAATGTAGGTTCGGATCTGCTCAGAGGAGATATCACGGCACTTCCACAACTCGCGGCGTATGTAGACGAAGCCGCTCGAAGGAAGGCATCTGAAGCCAGGTAGGGTGCATTCCACGCATAGGGGCGTAGAGGACGTCCGGGCGTAGGGGAGGAGGCGTAGGAGACGTTCGGGGGCGTAGGGACGTCCATGCAGAGAGTGCTTGGCAGTTGGCGCATGAATTGCTGTTCGACCAGGCCGGCGGCCGCATTCTCTTGTCCCGGGACAGCCTCCAATGGGCTGGGGGCTGCTCTTCCTCGGTCCCTTGTCGCTCCTCCTGCTCCTGGCCTTGCCCTCCTGGGCCGACACCCCGCCCGCGGGCCTGGGCCGCTGCGATGGCATGGGGTGACCAGCTTAAATTCAGGGAAAGACTGTCTTGACAATGGGGTCCACCTCGCACGACGGGACGAGGACAAATCGCTTGAGTCCATGGGTTACCGTGTCGGCAGTGACGAGGATGGTTTTCGTTACGAACGGAGATGGTGATTCGCCGCGAGGGGAGGATCGCGGTTCCTCGGGCACCATAAGGACGTCGAGGGACCGTTGGAACGGGACCGTAGGAGACGTTCGAGGACCGTAGGGGACGGGAACGTAGGGGATGTTCGTGCTGAGAGTGCTTGGCAGCTGGCACACGAATCGCGTTGCGAGTAAGTCCCGGCGGCCGTACCCCCCTCTTTTGTTCCTGAACGACCTCCAAAGGGCTGGGGGCGGTTCTTTCCCGCTTCCTGTTTCTCCTCCTGCTGCTCCTGGCCTTCCCCTCCTGGGCCGACACGCCGCCCTCGGACCTGGATGGCGGCAGCGCCGGGACGGCTCGCGTCCGGTCTTCAATGCCAACGGCCGGCGGCAGCGCCGGGAGGACGGGGCCGGCAACCAGCAGATCCTGCACTACGATTGGATGGGCCGCCTGAACCTCGGTGACCGATGCGGCCAGCGGCCGGGCCCTGACCTTCCGGCACCGGAGCCGGTTGCCGGTCTCCGGCGCCGATTGACGCGGCTCTCGCGCTGGGAAGGTTCGCCCAGGCGTATCTGGGCCAGGTGGTCGATCGGTGGTGGGAGGGAACCGGGGCGCTGGCGCGGTACCTGGCCAGGCTCTCGCCGGCCTGTTGACGGCCGGTGCGGGGGGGGCGCCAGGGGGCGTGGCTACGAGGCGGCGTCCGGACCGACAACCCGGTTGCGGCCGCCGGCCTTGGCGGCATAGAGGGCCCGGTCCGCCGCCTCCACCAGCTCCCCCGCCTCCAGGCCGGTGGCCGCGGACCAGGTCGCCACCCCGATGCTGGCGGTGATGGCGATCCCCTTCTGCACAATGGCCCCGCGGCTGTCCCGGATCACCAGCTCGTATCCGGCGATGCGGCGGCGCAGGGCTTCGGCGTGCTCCAGGGCGGCCGCCAAGCCGGCGCCGGGAAGGACCACCGCGAACTCCTCCCCCCCGTATCGGGCATAGAAGGCCTCGCCCCCCTGCCGCATGATCTTGGCGACAGTGACCAGGGCCTGGTCGCCGACCCGGTGCCCGAACCGGTCGTTGAAGCCCTTGAAGTGGTCGATGTCCAGGAAGAGCAGGGCCACAGAGCTGTTGTTCTGGGTCGCTGCGGTCATGGCCCGGGCCAGAAAGTCGTCGAAGGCCCGCCGGTTGTGGAGGCCGGTCAAGGCATCGGTCTGGCTGAGACGGGTCAGCTTCGCCAGGTCCTGGTCCATGATCGCCACCACCTCGGCGAAGGCCTGGCGCATGCCCGCCACCAGACGCACCGGGTCCTGCTCCACCGCCACCGCCGAGACGACCCGCTCACCCAGCCCCTGGACATCTCCCCGGCGGCAGGCCATCATGGCCAGAAACTCCCGGAGCATGCGCGCCGACTCCTGCACGGCCTGCTCCAGCCGCTCCCGGTAGGGGGCGGTGAAGATCTGCTCGTGCCGCCGCAGGGTCTCGTCCAGACGGTGGGCCGAGAAGTCCCGATCGTGGATCGCCGCCAGCAGGAGTCCCTGCAGATCTCGCCTCTGCTGCGGGCTCAGATAGTCGAGATCGCCAACGCTGCGCAGGTAGAGGATGAGACTGCGCCACACCGGATCCGGAGGCACCCCGGCCCGGTCCATGGCCTCACACAAGCGATCGGTGCAGGAAAAGACACAGGCGTCCCGCGTCATGGCCCCAACCGTTGGTGCCGCCTCCAACATATCCGCCTTCCTCCGTGACCTGCCGATCCACAGGGCATCCGGACCCCGACTCCCCTCGGGCACCCACGCCCACTTCTCCAATTAAAAGCGACGATCCTGATAAGTCAATAGGTCGCCTGCTGGGTCCGCAAATGGCCGCCCGGGCGGATGTCGATCCGGATCAGCGGGGTCAAGGACCGCTGCCCCGGCACCGGACTGCTTTCCCTCGTACGGAGGCCGGAGCCCACCAACCGTTTTCCTCTTGACGCCGTGTCCTTTCCTGGTCACTGTCCAACCTGGTCGCCTGCGACCAGGCCCGCGACCGGAGGCCTGGCGGAGAGCCTGCGCGGTGAACGTACAACAATCTTTCGCACCCCGGGGGAATAAGCCGTCATGGGAGGAATCGATCGCGACCTCCTGCAGGAGCTGGCCGCCAAGTACTGCTGGTGGAAGACCGCCGACGAGGCGCTGCTGCAGCCGGAACGGGTGGTGGCGCAGGTGATGGACATCGGGGACTACGAGGATGTCCAGAAGCTGGCAACCCTGGTTGGGGACGACTATTTGCGGGCCGTGCTCACCCGGGCCGAGGCCGGGCAATACTCCGAGCGCTCCTGGGCCTACTGGCACTACCGGCTCGGGATGGCCAGGCCGGGTCAGGTTCCGGCCCTGCCCAGGAGACGCCTGCCATGACGAGGACCTTCGAGGCGCACCTGGAGGTTCTGCCCCCTGCACAACGGCGGCTCTGGCCGGCGTTGCGGCCGGCCGCCGCCCTCGGCCTGGTGCTCTACGGCGGCACCGCCGTGGCCTTGCACCTTGGCCATCGCACGTCGGTGGATTTTGACTTCTTCACCGATCAACCGCTGGACCGGGGGGCACTGAGCCAGGCGTTCCCTTTCCTGGCCGAGGCCACAGTGCTGCAGGACCAGTCGCAGACCCTCACCATCCTGGTTGCCGCCGAGGACCACCCGCAGGAGTATGTCAAGATCTCCTTTTTTGGCGCTCTCGGCTTTGGCCGTGTCGGCGAGCCCAGGCTGACCCACGATGGCGTTTTGCAGGTGGCCTCTTTGAATGACCTCATGGCCACCAAGCTCAAGGTCATGCTGCAACGGGTGGAGGCCAAGGACTATCGGGATCTGGCCGCCATGATCAAGGCCGGCACCAGCGTCGCCACAGGCTTGGCGGCCGGCCGTGCCCTGTTCGGCCGTGCCTTCCAGCCGAGCGAATGCCTCAAGGCCATGGTGTTCTTCGAGGGTGGCGACCTGCAAACCCTGTCCGCTGCCGACCGGGAAGCGCTGATCCAGGCTGCCAGCGCCGTACGCGACCTGCCGGCCGCCAGCATCGTCGCCCGCCGGCTGGGCATGGGGGGAGCGGCTGCCACCGGCCGCTGAAGGTGGGGGCGGACCGGGTGGTCATGGGCGAGGGGTGGCCAGACCGGGCAGACCTGCCCGGGAGAGGCCGGGCACCACGCCGCCTTTCGTGCCGCCCCTCCCCGGGTCACGCCACCAGGGGATGGGCTACCGGCCGGGCGGTGCTGCCTGGCAGGATTCCCTCCTGCCAGCCATCCCCGAGCCGCAGCTCATGGGGCCGGAAACGGGCCTTGTAGGCCATGGCCTGGCAGGCCTCGATCCAGTAGCCCAGGTAGAGGGAGTCCAGGGCGTGGCGGCGGCACAGATCGGCCAGATAGAGGATGTTGAAGGTGCCCAGGCTGCGCCGGCCGGCGGCCGGGTCGAAGAAGAAGTAGACCGCCGACAGGGCAGAGGCACCGCAGTCGACGATGCTGACCGCCAGCAGGCGGTCCCGGAGGCGGTAGCGGATCTCGATGCTGTCGGTGATGGTGTTCAGGAAGAAGTGGGGGTAGTAGTCGGGGGCCCGGCTCTCCGGATAGCGGCTGGCCAGGAAGCGGTCGAGAAGATCCAGGCTTTCGGCCCGGATGGCCAGCGGGCCCATCTCCACGGTCAGGTCCTGGTTCTTGCGCCAGGCCCGGCGCTGGCTGCGGTCGAGCTGGAGGGTGGGTGGACGGAGGCGGATCGGGATGCAGGCCGTGCAGTCCGGGCAGCCCATGGTGTACAAGACGTTGCCGTTGCGGCGGAAGCCCCAGTCCAGGAAGCGGTCGAACAGAACCGGCGACAGCCGGGTGAAGCGGGCCTGGCGGTAGAGCGCGGTGTGGGACTGGCGGTAGGGGCAAGCCGCCCGGGAGCTGGCCAGGCAGCGGTCCAGTTCGGCGACCAGGCCGGGCCCGCTCCTCCTGGGGCCGGGCATGGCGGGGGAGTCGTTCACGATCGACCTCCGGCCCGGCCGGCCGCGGGCGCGGCCGGCGCCTTGAAGGCCTCCTTGTGCAGGCCATGGCGGCTCATGAGCTTGTGGAGCTGCCGGCTGGTGATACCGGCCGTGGCGGCGCTCTTCTTGATGCTCCCCTCGTGGACGGCGAGCAGCTCCCTGAGGTAGCAGCGCTCGATCTCGGCCACGCCGGCCTGCCGCACCTCGGCCAGGGTGCGGGAGGCGTCCACGTGCAGGCGGGGCCGCGTGGCCTGGGGGCCGAAGATCTCTGCCGGAAAGCTCTCGGGCATCAGCATGGAGCTGGCCTCCAGGATCGACGCCCGCTCGATGACGTTCTCCAGCTCCCGGATGTTGCCCGGCCAGGCGTAGCTCAGAAGACCGGCCATGGCCGCCGGGTGGATATCCTGGATCGGCTTCTGGTTGAAGCGGTACTGGCGCTTGAGGAAGCCGGCGGCCAGAAGAGCGATGTCCTCCCGCCGCTCCCGAAGGGGGGGGATCTCGATGGGAAAGACGTTCAGCCGATAGTAGAGATCCCGCCGGAACTGGCCGGCCTCGCCCATGGCCTTGAGATCCACGTTGGTGGCGGCGATCACCCGCACGTTGGCGGCGAGGGTCTCCTCGCCACCCAGGCGCTGGAAGGTGCCGTCCTGCAGGATCTGCAGCAGCTTGATCTGGGCCGCCGGGGTGATGGTGGCGATCTCGTCGAGAAAGATCGTCCCCTCCTTGGCGATCTCGAACTTGCCCAGCTTGCGGCGGATGGCGCCGGTGAAGGCCCCCTTCTCGTGGCCGAAGAGCTCGCTCTCCAGCAAGGTGTCCGGGATCGCTCCGCAATGGATGGAGATGAACTGGGCCTCCCGGCGGTCGCTGTGCTTGTGGATGAGCCGGGCCAGCACCCCCTTGCCGGTGCCGGTCTCGCCGGACAGGAGCACCGTGCTCCTGGTGGGCGCCACCGAGCGCACCTTGTCGAAGACCCGCTTCATGGCCGGGCAACGGGTCTGGACGATCTCCAGGGAATCGGCGCGCCAGAACTGGTCCCGCAGGTAGTCCAGCTCCGACTGCATGAGGATCGAATCCTGGACGCTTTCGGTGACGTAGCGCACCTCATGGGGATCCAGGGGATAGAGGACGTAGTTGCTGGCCCCGGCCTTCACCGCCATCACCGCCTCCCGCACCATGTCGTGACCGGCCATGACGATCACCTCGGTATGGGGCGAGGCCGCCCAGATGGGCTGCAGGGCGGCCCGGTAGCCATTGCGGCGGCCACCGCCCTCCAGCAGACGCAGGTCCAGGAACACCACGTCCGGATGGCTGTCCCGCATGGCCTCCAGGCCGGCGGGCACACTGGCCGCCCGGCCGAGATGCCGGGCCGCCGGAAAACAGGGGTCGAAAGCGGTCTGGAGCTGGGGATCCGCGGAGATGACCAGGATGGTCTGCATGGCCGTTTCCGACCGAAAAAACAGGAACTGCCAGTTCTGGCCCGCCACTGGCAGGAACCGGCAGTTCCTGGCTTATGTTTTGCCAACGATTCCAACGTGTTGCCAGGGAAGAGCCCCGGCGAGCCGTGACTTTGCCTATCTTAGCCCCGGCCGGGGCGGTTGGAAACAGGGAATTGGCGGTTCTGTTTTTCCGGCCTGGCCGCTCCGGGTGGCGCCTGGCTCGGTCTTGCCCCCGATGGCACGGATCGTGCTAATGGCCGGCATGAACAGGGGGGAGCGGCCGGGAGGGGCCTGGCCGCGGACACGAGGGGGGGGAGGGCCT
>JBFMBH010000177.1 GCA_040755095.1 Thermodesulfobacteriota bacterium | reverse complement strand
CCAATGCCAGGGGGCGGCGCGCTTCGCAGGGTAGGCCGGCGTTGCCGGCCGTTTTCTTCATCGAGACATGAGGAGGTCTCTGGATGGCAATCGGCAAGCCGGCGGGAACGGAGATGGTCAAGAAAGAGACCATGCTGGTCGTGGCCTTCATC
This sequence comes from Thermodesulfobacteriota bacterium, assembly GCA_040755095.1. NCBI lineage: Bacteria > Pseudomonadati > Thermodesulfobacteriota > Thermodesulfobacteriota bacterium. The sequence goes on along the minus strand of JBFMBH010000177.1, from coordinate 7,040 downwards.
GCCCTGGTGGTGGGCTTTCTGGGCGGCATCATCTTCAGCGCCTTCAAGGGTGGCAGCGGGGCGCCCAGCACGGCCAGCCGGCCGGCGGGGCCAGCGCCGGCTGATGCTCCGGGTCAGCTCACCCAGGCGGATGCGGGGCGGATCCTGGCCCTGGAGCGGGAAGTGGCCGCCAACCCCGGCAATCGTGAGGCCTGGGTGGCGCTGGGCAATCTCTATTACGATACCAACAAGCCGGACAAATCGGTCCGCGCTTACCAGAAGGCCCTGGAGCTGAACCCGAACGACCCCAACGTGCTCACCGACATGGGGGTGATGCACCGCTCCCTGGGCAATTCGGCGGCAGCCCTCGACGCCTTCCAGCGGGCCATCGCCGTGGACCCCCGGCATGAGATCTCCCGCCTCAACACCGGCATCGTCCTCTATTACGACCTCAAGGATACCGAGGGCGCCATCCAGGCCTGGGAGGAGCTCCTGAAGATCAAGCCCAACGCCACCGCGCCGGATGGCCACAGCCTGCGCGAGCTGGTGGAGGAGCTGCGCTCCGGCACCACCCACCAGTAGCGAGGCAGACGACCGGCCCATGACCAGACGCGATTGCACGCGGGACACACCGCCGCCGGCCCGCTCCCCGCTGCCGGCCCTGGCCGCCTCCCCCCAGGGCCTCGCCGCCATCTTCAGCCCCTCCTCGGTGGCGGTGATCGGCGCCTCCAACCGGCCGGGCAGCGTCGGCCGCTCGGTGTTCGGCAACCTTCTGGCCGCTGATTTCGCCGGCACCGTCTATCCGGTGAATGTGCGGGCGAAGTCGGTGTGCGGGGTGCGGGCCTATCCCAGCCTGGCCGATCTGCCGGAGCCGGTGGATCTGGGGGTGGTCATCGTGCCGGCAGCCGGCGTGCCGGCGGTGGCCCGGGAGGCGGCCGCCGCCGGGGTCAAGGGCCTGGTGGTCATCGCCGCTGGCTTCCGGGAGACGGGAGCGGCCGGTGCCGCCCTGGAGGCGGAGCTGGCCGCCGTCTGCCAGGAGGCCGGCATCCGGCTGGTGGGCCCCAACTGCCTGGGGGTGATGAACACCGATCCGGCGGTCCGGCTCAACGCCTCCTTTGCCCGCCGCCGGGCCAACCCCGGCCACATCGCCTTCATCAGCCAGTCCGGCGCCCTGTGCACCGCGGTGCTCGATTTTGCCGCCCGCCGCAACATCGGCTTTTCCAAGTTCATCTCGGTGGGCAACAAGGCGGACATCGGCGAGCTGGCCATCATCCGCTACCTGGCAGCGGATCCCCAGACCCGGGTGATCATGCTCTATGTGGAGGAGCTCCGGCACGGCGCCGAGTTCATCGAGACGGTGCGGGAGATCACCGGCGGCGAGCACCCGACGCCGATCCTGGCCATCAAGGCCGGCCGTACCGCCGAGGGCGCGGCCGCCGCCAGCTCCCACACCGGGTCTTTGGCCGGCTCCGAGGCGGTCTACGACGCCTTGTTCCAGCAGTCCGGGGTCTTCCGGGTGCAGACCATCGAGGAGCTGTTCGACTGCGCCATCGCCTTTGCCAGCCAGCCCCTGCCCCGCTCCAACCGCATCGCCATCGTCACCAATGCCGGCGGCCCCGGCATCATCGCCACCGACGTCACCATCGGCTCCGGCCTCAGGCTGGCCCGCTTCCAGCCGGAGACCACCGCGGCCCTGCGCAGCCATCTGCCGGCCGCGGCGAATATCAAGAATCCGGTGGACGTCATCGGCGATGCCGGCTCGGAGCGCTACCAGGCGGCCCTGGAGGCGGTCTTGAATGACGAGAGCGTGGACGGGGTGCTCTTCATCCTCACCCCCCAGTCCATGACCGAGATCGAGGCCACCGCGGCCATGATCCCCAGCCTGGCCAAGCGGAGCGGCAAGCCGGTCATGGCCTCGTTCATGGGTCTCATGGATGTCTCCGCCGGGGTGGAGCTCCTGGAGCAGGGCGGCATCCCCCACTACAGCTTCCCGGAGACCGCGGCCCGCACCATGGGCGCCCTGTACCGCCACTCCCGCTGGGTGCGGCGCCAGCACTACAAGGAGCTGGCTCTCGCCTTCGACCGGCCGAGGGCCCGGGCGGCGATCGAGGCGGCCCTGGCGGCCGGCCAGCTCTATCTGGGCGAGGTGGAGGGCAACGAGATCCTGGCCGCCTACGGCTTTCCGGTCCTGCCCGGCCGGCTGGTGACCTCGCCGGAGGAGGCGGCCGCCGCGGTGGCCGAGCTGGGTCCCTGCGCCTTCAAGATCGTCTCCCCCCAGATCATCCACAAGTCCGACGTCGGCGGGGTGCGGGTGGGGATCCGCTCGCCGGAGGAGGCCCGGGAGGCCTTCGCCGCCATCATGGCCGCCGCCGGCCAGCACTCCCCGGAGGCGAGCCTGCGGGGTGTCTTCGCCCAGAAGCTGGCCGCGCCGGGGGTGGAGACCATCCTCGGCATCAAGCGCTACGAGGCCTTCGGCCCCTTGCTCATGTTCGGCCTCGGCGGCATCTTCGTGGAGATCTTCAAGGACGTCTCCTTCCGTCTCGCCCCCATCCGCCACAACGGCGCCTGGCACATGGTCCATGCCATAGAGGCCTTTCCCATGCTCACCGGCGCCCGGGGCGCCGCGCCCTGCGACACCGCCGCCATCGAGGAGTGCCTCCTGCGCCTCTCCGCCCTGGCCACCGACAACCCCGAGATCGTCGAACTGGACGTGAACCCCCTGATCGCCCACCCGGAAGGCCAGGGCGCCTCGGTGGCCGACTGCCGCCTGCTCCTGGCGCCGGTGTCCGCCTGAAAGGGTCATGACCTTGAAAGAGGACAAAAAAAGAAGGTGATAGCCTGGCGGCCGGGGTTGTCCAGGTTGTCCCGCCCCGGCGGTGACCGGGATCGACTCCGCCGCCAGAGGCCCATGGCAAGCGAAGACCGTGTTCTGACTGGAACCGAGGAGAGGGTGTCATGCGATTGAAGGTCGTCGTTCACACTGCCGCGGAAGGTGGGTACTGGGCGGAGGTTCCCGCGATCCCAGGTTGCGCTACCCAGGGCGAGACGTTTGAGGAACTGCTCCAGAACCTCTACGAGGCCATTGAGGGCTGCCTGGCCGTCGATGTGACGCCTGCCAAGATCTCCGAGAGCGACCGTATCATGGAAATTGCCGTATGAGGTCCGTCTCGGGGAAGGATTTGGTCAGGGCTGTGGAGCGAAACGGCTGGCTGCTGCTCCGGATCCACGGTAGCCACCACATCTTCGGCAAGCCTGGGAGTGTGGTCCGACTGTCGATACCCGTCCACGGTGCTCAGCCACTCAAGGTTGGACTTCTCAGGCATCTCATGAGCCTAGCCGAGCTGTCGGAGAGCGACCTCGATGGCTGACCGGTGGAGGATAGCCCGCGGGTGAACGGCCCGGGCGACGGACCGACGCCGCCCGCGTCAAGCCAACGAGAACCTCGCTGCCGGGAGGGCTGCCGTGACCAAGGGCGGAAAACGTCTCTGGTGGGAGCGGGATGATCTGGGATACCGGGACCAGCGGCTGGTCCTGGCCGGCGCCGATCTCGCAGCCCTGGCCCGCTCCATGGGCACACCGCTTTTCGTTTACAGCCGCCAGCGTCTTCTCGCCAACCTCCAGCGGCTCTTCGCTGCCCTTGCCGGCCGCTCCTTTCCCTCCCGCATCTTCTTCGCCATCAAGGCCAACCGCTTCCCGCCCCTGCTTGCCGCCTTGCAGCTCCACGGCGGTTGCGGTGCCGATGTCTGTTCCCCGGGGGAGCTACTCCTGGCCCGGCAGGTGGGCTTTGCGGAGGAGGAGATCTCCTACACCGCCACCGCGGTGGCCGACAGCGATCTGGACCTCATCGCCCGCCAGCCCGGGGTCTGGGTCAATGCCGACTCCCTGTCCACGATCCGCCGCCTCGGCCAGCGCTGCCCCGGCCGGCAGATTGGTCTCAGGCTCAATCCTGGCCGGGGCCTCGGCTACCGGGACCAGGAGCTCCTCCAGTACGCCGGCAGCCGGCCCACCAAGTTCGGCATCTACCCGGCCCGCTTCCGGGAGGCCTTGGATCTGGCCGCCTCCTTTGGCCTGGCCGTGACCGGCCTCCATTTCCACTGCGGTTGCGGCTGGAGCGACCCGCAGCTGCCGGTCCTGGACCGGATCCTCTCCGACTGCCGGCAACTGGCCGGCCAGGTGCCTGGCCTGCGGGTGCTGAATGTCGGCGGCGGTCTGGGGGTACCGTATACCGGAGAGGATCCGCCTCTGGACCTGCGGGCCTGGGCGGATCTCCTGGGCCGGCATCTGGGTGGCCTGGGGTGTGCGGTGTGGGTGGAGCCTGGCAACTACCTGGCCATGGATGCCGGGGTGCTCCTGGTGCAGGTGAACACCGTGGAGGAGAAGGAGGGCCGGATCTTCGTCGGGGTGAACGGCGGCACCGACCTGGTGGTGGAGCCGGCGTATTACCATCTGCCCCTGGAGGTGGCGGTCTGCCAGCGCCGGCCGGATCAGCCGGCCCGACAGGTGACGGTGGCCGGCCACATCAACGAGGCCCTGGACATCCTGGCCGAGGACATTGAGCTGCCAGCGGTGGAAGAGGGTGACTTTCTGGCCCTCCTCAACACCGGCGCCTACGGCAGCACCATGAGCTCCCACCACTGTCTGCGGGGCCAGTTCATGGAGATGCTCCTGCCCTGACGTGCCCGGCCGGGAGCCCTGGCCGGCCGGATGGCGGTCGGGCAGCCTGGGGAGCGGGAGGGAACGCCACGCGCCAACGCACCAAGGGCCAGGTGGAGTCCCGCTATTCAGGTGACTTGCCGTGCAGGGGGGCGTGGGGTATCGTCCGCAGGACAACCGCCGCCGATGGTTTCTGCTCACAGGGCCTGCACTGTCCAGACCGGGGTGTCACCCACCGGGAACCATGCCGGGATGCCGGGAGGACCAGGACACCGGCGATGGAAGGTCAAGCGGACCTGAACAGCAGCGGTCATCCCGTCGGCAGGGGGGGCGATGAGGTCAGACCGGTGCGAGGCAGCAAGGATGTATTTCGCCTATTGCGCTGTTATTGCGATCTTTTTGGCGACTGGCGGCAGCCTGTGATAGGCGGATGGATCATATCCCGGGCGGAGCCCCTTGCGCAACCAACCGATCTTACATGATTTTTCTCGGGACCTCTCGGGCGCCACGAACGTAACCTGCCGATTTGATGGCAGATAATCGGACAGCCGCCCCAGCGCGAAAGACAGCTGGCCGTCTAATACATGTTCAGGGCACGCCTTCGGCGCGCCCTGAACGGGGCGAGCTGAGCTGGTCGCTCCAGCGCCTGTTCTCCAGGCCGCCAAGGCGGCCTTCCGAACAATCGCTGGAGCTGGCGATGGCACTTGCCTGCATGAGCGCTGCGCGCTCCAGCAGGCTGCGTGCCCTCGCAGCTCAGCTCGCCCCGTTGGCCAAAGGAGAGAGATGCTGGAAGTCATCCATAGGTTCGTTGATTCAGTCAAACGCAGAGAAATAGACATATACAACGAATTTAGCCTACAACATGAACTTGGCATAATGCTTCGGGCACAGTTATTGGAGTTGAAAATTCAGTTTGAAAGGAATGTGACTTTCTTCTTTCGTACTGGGGAATTTATCAAGAAAGAGATAGATATTTCTGTTTTCTCACCGGACAGGTCTGAACTCAAATATGCCGTTGAGTTGAAGTTCCCTAGGAACGGCCAGTATCCAGAGCAAATGTTTAGCTTCTGTAAAGATATCTTATTCATTGAGCAACTTAAGAGTGCCGGATTCGAGCGTTCTTTTCTGGTCGTATTCGCTGATGATCCGCTTTTCTATTCTGGTAGTGGAGGCGGCATCTACGGGTATTTCCGAAAGGGACAGAAGCTTTACGGGGCTATTTCCAAACCAACAGGTAAAAAGGACGAGATTATAAGCCTTAAAGGAAGCTATCATGTGCGGTGGGCCGCAGCTGGTAATGACCTCAAGTATACAGTAATAGAGGCAAACACTGGCCAACAAGCGGTTGCACTGGATCGGCCATAAAAACGGCCGCCCAGTGAACCGCAGCGTTATGCGCAAGGAGACTGAAATGAGAGAGATAGTGAAGTATTCCGCTTTTATGCTCGTGCTGCTGATCACCGGCTGCGCGTACAACGTCGAACTCATTAGCTTTGAAACAGGAGAAACCCTTCATGGGGGCTTTAATGTCGCCACTCATGAGGTTTGGGTGAATATGGCTGATGGGACACGGCTGAGCGGTAAATATGTTGAGTTACGTAATGATTCGATAAGTTTTGGCACAACCACTGGTACAGCATTCGCCGGAACAACATTTGGCTCATTTTCCAGTTTCGGAACGGGCTACTCAATTGGAAGCACGTCTATTGGCTATGCAATTCTAAGAAGCCCAGGTACAAAACTGATGATGGAAGTCCTGGTTCGCGCGAATCTTGATAATACAGGGATGGGGGAAGCGAGAACCAATGATGGAAGAACATACAAGGTCATATTCTGAAGGCAGCGCATAACAAGGCGCTGCACCGGACGGCTATTTCGCTGCGCTCCATAGCCGCCTGTGAGCTTGGTCGTTCGGCGCAAACATATATTGCCTACTGGACTTAGGCGTAAAGGGTATACGTCCCGCCCTTTTAAATAGGGGCGTCGTTGGGAAGTGGCTGATGTATGAAGAGGCGCTATGCTGACTAACGGGACGTTACGGTTGGTAATGGTGCATGCATCGCTATTTCTCACATGTGCCCCTCCTTGAACAAGAGGAGGTTAGCGTGTTAAAAGACGACAGGTTAATTGAGGCGCTGGAAACTAACTCAAAAATCGCAGTTGTTTCGATTGTCGTTACTCTTGCCGCAATGGGAACAACGCTATGGCTGATTTTTAAGTAGATTCCTGAAAGGCATGTGATGGCAACCAGATGCCTTAGCAAAATCTTTTGCTCACCCAAGGCACCATAAAGGTGCCTTGGGTGCTTTTGAAACATAACTTACAGGATGCTGTATGTCCCCTGAGGGAAAATTCCATTCCACTGTTTTAGCCTTAATGGTTCCTGTGATTTTTTTTGCGTTGGCTGG
>JBFMBH010000176.1 GCA_040755095.1 Thermodesulfobacteriota bacterium | reverse complement strand
GAAGCCGGAGCCGAAGCCGGAGCCGAAGCCGGAGCCGAAGCCGGTGGCGGTGCCCAAGCCGGAGCCCAAGGAGGCCATCTCCCTGGAGCCCCGCAAGGTGGTCCAGAAGAAGGAGGCCAAGACCAAGGCCGCCACCCAGACCGCCCGGGTGGACGATGCCCTCAAACGGATCCAGGACCAGATCCGGCAGCGGCGGGAGGCGGAGCAGGCGGAGCGCCAGGTGAGCCAGGCGGTGGACCTCTTGCGCTCGCGCATCCAGGCCCAGGCCACCACGCCCGCTGCCCCCCAGCCGGGCCCGCCGTCGCCGGCAGCCGGTGGGGGAGGTGGCGGCGGCTCGGAGCTGGACGAGGCGTTGCGCCGGTATCTGGCAGCCATCATCAGCCAGATCAGCGCCAACTGGATCCTTTACGACCTCCCCAAGTGGGAGGACAAGCTCCTGGCTGTGGCGGTGATCCGGGTCACCCGCAACGGCCAAATCGACAAGAGCTTCTTTGAAGAACAGTCCGGGGACCGGCAGTTCGATCAGTCGGTGATGAAGGCCATCAAGGACTCCTCGCCCCTGCCGCCCTTCCCTCCAGCCCTCAAGGACGAGGATCTGGAGTTCGGCCTGCGCTTCCGGCCCGGCGGCGCTGTGGACTGACCTCCCGGGCCGTTCCCAACCTCTCACGCCGTGTGGAATCTGCCATGAAACGATCCCTGCCCCTTGCCGCGGCCCTTCTGGCCGCCATCCTCCTGCTTCGCGCCTCCACTGGCCATTGCGGCCGCATCTACGTGGACATCACCTCGCCGGAGCTCCGGAAGATCCCCATCGCGGTGCCCTATTTCCTGGATACCGGCCGGCCAGGCCCGGCCCTGGACCCGGGCAAGGAGATGAGCGCCTGGCTGGATCGGGCACTGACGTTCCATGGCTTCATCGCCGTCTTGGACCCCAAGACCTATGGCGGTGTGCAGGATGCGGCCTGGAAGGACCTGAAGATGGATTTCACCATCCTGGGCAGCTATGACCTCGAGGGCTCCATCATCTCCATGGAGATGCGGCTGCTGGACCTGCGAAACGAGGAGCCGAGCATGCTCCTGGGCCGCCGCTACCGGGGGGAATGGGCCCAGCGCCAGACCATGATCCGCCGCTTCTGCGACGAGGTCATCCTCCAGCTCACCGGCGAGCGGGGGGTGAGCCTGACCAGAATCGCCTTTGTCTCCGACCATACCGGCAACAAGGAGGTCTTCCTGGCCGACGTGCTGGGCGACTCGGTGCGCCAAGTCACCGCCCACCACAGCATCACCGCCTCGCCCCGCTTCGCGCCGGACGGCCGGCGCCTGGCCTACGTCTCCTTGCACCGGGACAATCCCAACCTCTACATCACCGATCTGTCCCAGGACAAGTACACCAAGGCGATCTCCACCCAGAAAGGCCTCAACATGGCCGCCGCCTGGTCGCCGGACGGCGGCAGCCTGGCCATCACCCTGTCCGTGGACGGCAATCCGGATCTCTACCTCATCGGCCTGGACGGCCGCGTCCAACGCCGGCTCACCTCCGGAGCCGGCATCAACGTCTCCCCCTCCTGGTCGCCGGACGGCAAAAGGATCGCCTTCTGCTCGGACCGGGCCGGCAACCCCCAGATCTTTGTCATGGACGTGGCCTCTGGGGCGGTGCAGCGTCTCACCTACGAAGGCCGCTACAACACAGCGCCAGCCTGGTCGCCGGACGGCAAGTGGATCGCCTTCACCGGCCAGGTGGAGCGTTTTCACAACCTCTTTCTGGTCTCCCCGGACGGCGGGGCACCCACCCAGCTCACCCCCGGAGGGGCCGACCACGAGGCGCCCTCCTGGTCCCCGGACAGCCGCCAGATCGTCTTCACCCGCGGCAACGGCAGAAAGTCCGACATCTGCACCATCTTCAGCCAGGGCGGCGCCATCCGCACTCTGCTGCCCATGGCCGGCAACCAGTCCAGCCCCCAGTGGTCGCCGCGGCTGGAGGAGTGAAGCCACCCTCTTGGCAACCGGCGCCTGTTTCTGGTAAGAAGAGCCGCATCGTCGAACGTCCTTCATCCCGGAGGAGGAACCGGTCATGAACAGGCTTGCCCTTGTCCTCCTGCCTGTGGTCGCGCCCTTTCTGGTGCAGTGCGCGGCCCAGCAGGACATCGTCACCCTGGATCAGCGGGTGCGCCAGAACGACACCCATCTTGAAACCCTGCGGCGGGACCTGGAGGACCTCCGCGGCCAGCAGGCCGCTTCCCGCGGCAAGGCCGAGCGCAGCGAGCTGGAGGCGGTGCAGCGCCGCCAGGCTGAAATGGGCGACCTGCTCGACCAGCTCAAGGCCGAGCTCCTGCGGGTTGGCGGCCGCATGGACGAGGTCACCCACCAGAAGCAGCGCCTGTCCAGCGACTACCAGAGCGCCAAGACCGATCTGCAGACCCGCCTCGACGGGCTGGCCACCACGGTAGAAGGCCTTGGCCAGCGGCTGGCCAGAATGGAAGGCGAGGTGGAAGCCTTGAAGGGAGCCCGCATCGACACCGCGGCCGACCTGGCCGTGACAGCGCCGCCGGCCAAGCCCGCCGCGCCGGCGTTCCCCGGCGGCCCCCAGCCCCTGGAGCCGGCCTCCGCCAAGCGCAAGCCCGGCGAGCCCGAGCCGGCGGCCACCCCTGCCGGGCCAGCCACGGACTCCACCCGGGAACAGGCCCTCTACGATGCGGCCCTGGGTCTCTTTCGCAACAACCAGTACGCCGAGGCCCGCCAGGCCTTTGGCGATTACCTGGCCAAGTATCCCCAGGGCAAGATGGTGGCCAACGCCCGGTTCTGGCTGGGAGACAGCCTCTATCGCCTCGAAGAATTCGAGATGGCGATCCTGGAGTACCAGAAGGTCCTGAACGACTTCCCCACCCACGAGAAGGCCGCCGCCGCCCTCCTCAAGCAGGGCCTGGCCTTCGAGCAGCTCAAAGGCCCAGACAACAAGGAAACGGCCAGGATCCTGTACAAGAAGCTCATCGCTGACTTCCCCAAGAGCGAGCAGGCCGAGCAGGCGAAAAAGCAGCTGGAGAAGATGTAGGCCCTGCGGACAGCAGCCGGCTGCAGGTGGATCCCCCGGGGATGCCTCCCTGGTGGCCGGCTTCCCCCCTTCCCGCCGCGGCGGCACCACCCCGCCGCTCCCGCCCCCTGGCGCTGCCACGGCGATGAGCCTCTCCCCACCGCCACACCCCAAGCCCCCAGCCGCGGCCGGCGAAACGCGGCCGGCCGGCTGAGCCGCTCCGCCCGCCGATCACTCGTCCCGGCCTGCGGCCTGCAGCCGATCCCGGCGGTGGTCCCGGGCCACCAGCATGTAGATGGAGGGAACCACGAAGAGGGTGAAGAGGGTGCCCACCGCCATCCCCCCGACCAGCACCAGGCCGATGGAGTTCCGGGCCGCCGCCCCGGCGCCGGTGACCAGGGTCAAGGGGAAATGACCGGCGATGGTGGCGGTGCTGGTCATGAGGATGGGCCGCAGGCGGGTGACGGCCGCCTCCTGCACCGCCTCCAGCTTGCTGCGGCCCTGGAGCTGCAGCTGGTTGGCAAACTCGACGATGAGAATACCGTTTTTGGCCACCAGCCCGACCAGGGTCACCAGCCCCACCTGGGAGTAGATGTTCATGGTGGTGGTCCACCCCCTGGTCCAGAAGGGGAGGTTGGGATCCGGCATCTGGAGGAAGGTGAAAATGAGGGCCCCGAACATGGCCAGGGGCACCGACCCGGCCAGGATGACGAAGGGGTCCCGGAAGCTGTTGAACTGGGCAGCCAGAACGAGAAAGATCAGGGTCACCGCCAGGGCGAAGGCAGGCAGGAAGCGGTTGCCTTCGCTCCGCAGCTGCCGCGACTCGCCCGTGTAATCGACCACATAGCCCTTGGGCAGGATCTTCGCCGCCTCCGTCTCCAGGAAGGTCAGGACCTCGTCCAGGGGCCGCACCGGCACGCCGCTCAGCTTCACCGCGCTCAGCTGCTGGAAGCGGTTCAGGGAGCGGGGCACCGTGGCTTCCTGCAGGCTGGCCACCGTGGCCAGCGGCACCAGCTGGCCCTCCGGGCCGCTGATGTGGATCTGTGCCAGCTGGTCCGGAATCAGGCGGTCGGCCCGGGCGATCTGCGGGATCACCTTGTAGGAACGGCCGGCGATGGAAAAACGGTTGACGAAGTTGCCGCTCAGCATGCTGCCCAGATCACCACTCACCCGGGCGAGATCGAGCCCCAGATCCGCCACCCGGTCCCGGTCGATCACCACCTCGGCCTGGGGCTGGTCGATCTTGAGATCCACCATGGGCGGGAAAGCAAAGAGGCCGGAGGTCATGGCCTTGGCCTGGAGCTCCCGGGCAAAGCCCAGGATCTCGGGCGCCTCGGCGGTGCTGGCCAGGATCAGCTCCACCGGAAACTGGCCGCCGCCCGGAAGGGCCGGCGGGGTCACCGGAAAGACCTGGATGCCGGGGATGGCGGCGAGCTTGCCTTGCACCTCGGGCATGATCTGGAAGATGGTCCGCTCCCGTTCATTCCAGGGCTGGACCACCATGCCGCCGAAGCCGGAGGCCGGGAAGGTGATCTGGAAGGTGAAGCGGCTCTCGGGCACCGACAGGAAGGCCCGGTTGACGGCGGCGGTGAAGAAGCTGTTCTGGTCCAGGGTGGAGTTGGCCGCCGCCTCGACGATGCCGAAGATCACCCCCTGATCCTCGGTCGGGGCCAGCTCCCGGGGCGACATCACGAACATCGGCACGGTCACCAGACTGAACGTCAGCCAGACCAGGTAGACCGCCGGCCGGGCCCGGAGGGTGCCGGCCAGCCAGCGGCCGTAGATCGCCTTCAGCCGGTCGAAGCCGCGGCTGATGCGGCCGGCGAGTCCCCTGCCAGCCCCGGCCGGTTGCAGCAGGTGGGCGGACATCATCGGCGACAGGGTCAGGGCCACCACCCCGGAGATGGTGACCGCGCCGGCCAAGGTGAAGGCGAACTCCCGGAAGAGTGAGCCGGTGAGGCCGCCCTGGAGGCCGATGGGGGCATAGACTGCCGCCAGGGTGACGGTCATGGCGATGATCGGCCCCACCAGCTCCCGGGCGCCCTGCAGGGCTGCCTCCAGGGGGGACTTGCCCAGACGCAGGTGGCGCTCGACGTTTTCCACCACCACGATGGCGTCGTCCACCACGAGACCGACCGACAGGACGATGGCCAGAAGGGTGAGGAGGTTGACGGTGAAGCCGAAGGCCTGCATGAGGAAGACCGCGCCGATGAGGGACAGGGGGATGGCCACCACCGGGATGAAGATCGATCGCAGGGAGCCCAGGAACAGGAAGATGACCACCACGACGATGAGCAGGGTGTCGCCCAGGGTCTTCAGAACCTCCTCGATGGCGTTCCGGATGTAGTCGGTGGCGTCATAAGCCACCCGGGCCGTGAGCCCGCTGGGCAGCCCCTTTTCGATGCTGGCCATCTCGGTGCGCACCCGGCTGATGACATCCAGGGAGTTGGCGTTGGGCAGGGGCCAGATGCCCATGAACACCGCGGTCTGGCCCGAGAAGCGCACCTCGGCGTCGTAGTCCTCGGCCCCCAGCACCACCTGGGCCACATCCCGCAGCCGGACCACCGCACCCCTCTCCTCCCGGATCACCAGCTGCCGGAACTCCTCCACCGAGCGCAGATCGGTGTTGGCGGTGAGATTGACCTGGATCATCGAGCCCTTGGTGCGGCCGACGGCAGCCAGGGTGTTGTTGGCGGCCAGGGCCTGGCGGACCTGGCTGGGCGAAAGGTGGTGCGCCGCCATCCTGGCCGGATCCAGCCAGACCCGCATGGCAAAGGTGCGGGCGCCCAGGATATCGGCCCGCTGCACCCCGGCCAGGGCGGACAACCGGGGTTGGACGATCCGCACCAGGTAGTCAGTGATCTCGTTCTGGGCCAGGACGTCGGAGGTGAAGGAGAGGTAGGCGGAGGCGAAGCGGCTGTCCGCAGACTCGATGTTGATCACCGGCACCTCGGCCTCGGGGGGCAGGTCCCGGCGCACCTGATCCACCTTGGAGGAGATCTCCGCCAAGGCCTTGGTGGCGTCGTAGTTGAGCTTGAGACGAGCAGTGATGGTGGAGACCCCCAGGCTGCTTTGGGACTCCAGATAGTCGATGCCATCGGCAGCCGCGATGGCCCGCTCCAGGGGGCTGGTGACAAAGCCCCGCACCAGCTCGGCGCTGGCGCCCACGTAGGCGGTGGTCACCGTCACTGAGGCGTTCTCGCTTCGGGGGTACTGGCGGACATTGAGGGAGCGGATCGCCTGCAGCCCGGCGATGATGATGACGAGATTGACCACCAGAGCCAGCACCGGGCGGCGGATGAAGAGATCGGTGAGGGCCATGGCGTTAGCTGTTGGCGGGATCGGGGGCCAACTGGAAGGAGGGCAGGAGGGTGTTGTCCTTCACCACCGCCTGGCCGTTGCGCAGCTTGAAGACACCGGTGGCCACCACCGTGTCGCCGGCGGCGAGCCCGGAGGCCACGGCCACGAAATCCCCTTTCTTGCGGCCCAGGCGCACGAACTGCTGGCGGACGGACAGGGCCTTGGCGCCGGTGGAAACGTCCACCTTCTCCTCCACAACAAACACCGAATCGCTGTACGGGGCGTACAGGACGGCGGTGGCCGGGATGACCAGCACCTCCTCGGCACCGGGGAGATGCATCGCCACCTGCACCGACATGCCCGGCCGCCAGCGCTCGCCGGGGTTGGGCAGGGTAGCCTGAGCCGTGATGTTGCGGGTGGCGGCGTCCACCTGGGCACTGACCGCGGTAATGCGGCCTTCCGCCTCTTCACCGGGGAAGGCATCCGCAACGATGCCCACGGCTAGGCCGACCCGGATCTGGGGCAGCTGACCTTGCGGCAGCTGGAAGTCGACGTGGATGGGGTCGAGGGCCACAAGGCTCACCACCGGGTCGCCCTCGGCGAGGATCTGGCCTAGGCTGACCTGCCTGATCCCCAGCCGGCCGGCGAAAGGGGCGACGATGGCCTTCTTGGCGATGGCCACCTGGATGGCGTCCCGCTGGGCGGCGGCCGCCTTGAAGCGGGCCTCGGCGGCGTCCAGCTCGGAGCGGGAGACGGATGTCTTGGCCAGAAGCTGGCTGATCCGGTCGAGACTGGTCCTGGCCAGGGCCAATTCGGCCTCGGCCGCCCGCAGCTGGGCCGCTTCGGCCGCCGTGTCCAGCTGGGCCAGCAGGTCACCGGCCTTGACCGCAGCGCCGGAG
>JBFMBH010000175.1 GCA_040755095.1 Thermodesulfobacteriota bacterium | reverse complement strand
CAAGGTGGCAAACCCGGGCACCGGCCGCTGCCGGGCCTGCAGATCGACATCCTCAAGCCAGGCCTTCTCGGCCGCGTGCATGGCCACCCGGCAGCCGGTGGCCTCGTGGAGCGGGCGGCTGGCGCCGATGTGATCCGGATGGGCATGGGTGTGCAGCAGGGTGGCAACCTCGTCCAGACACCGGCCGGCGGCCTCCAGGTAGCTCTGGATGACCGGCAGGCCCGCCGCCACCCCGCAGTCCACCAAGTGGACCCGCCGGCCATACAGAAGGACCATGTTCACCCAGCGCTCCAGGTGGACCTCCGGTGAGACCGGGATGACAAAGGGGATGCGCAGCAGGTGGATGCCAGGGCAGATTTCCATGGGGGGGCAGCTCCTCAGGGGGTCCGTGTGGTGTCCGTGTCCGTCCGTGTCCCGTCCGTGCGGAAGCCTACCGCCCATCCGCAAACTGCAGATCATGCAGCTGGCGGTACAGGCCGTCAGCTGCCAGAAGCTCCTCGTGGCTGCCGGTCTCGACGATGCGGCCCCGGTCCAGGACCACGATCCGGTGGGCGTTGCGGATGGTGGACAGCCGGTGGGCGATGACCAAGGTTGTCCGATTCTGCATCAGGTTGTCCAGAGCCTTTTGCACCTCCCGCTCCGATTCGGCGTCCAGGGCCGAGGTGGCCTCGTCGAGGACGAGGATGGGCGGGTTCTTGAGCAGGGCCCGGGCAATGGCCAGCCGCTGGCGCTCGCCCCCGGACAGCCGCACCCCCGCCTCGCCCACCTCGGTCGCCAGGCCCCGGGGCAGCCGCTCGATGAACTCCCAGGCATGGGCGGCCCGGGCCGCAGCCTCGATCTCGGTCTCGGAGCGGCTGGTATCGCCGTAGGCGATGTTGCTCCGCACCGTATCGTTGAAGAGGATGGTCTGCTGGGTGACGATGCCGATCTGGCGGCGCAGGGAGGCCAAAGTGACGGAGCGGATGTCCACCCCGTCCACCAGGATGGCGCCGGCGGTGACATCGAAGAAGCGGGGCACGAGATCCACCAGGGTGGACTTGCCGGCGCCGCTGGGTCCGACGATGGCCAGCATCTGGCCCGCCGGCACCGTCAGCTCGATGCCGGCAAGAACCGTCTCTTCACCGTAGGCGAAGGAGACGTCCCGGAAGGCCAGCTCCCGGCTGATCGGCGGCAGGTCCCGGGCCTGGCCTTCCTCCGCCACCTCCGGCTGCAGGTCCAGGAGGGCGAAGACCCGGCGGGCGGCGGCCAGGCCTTGCTGCAGGGTGCTGTTGACGCTGCTGATGCCCCGGATCGGCTCGTAGATCATAGCCAGGGCCACCAGAAAGGAGATGAGGGTGCCCGGGGTGGACTCCCCGGCCAGCACCGCCCGGCCGCCGAACCAGAAGCAGAAGGCCACCGAGATGCCGCCCAGAATCTCCATCAGAGGGGTGGCGAGGCCCCGGGCCTGGACCTCGGACAGGCCCAGGCCCAGAAGGCGGTGCAGAAGGGCCATGAAGCGGCCCATCTCGTAGCGCTCCATGGCGAAGGCCTTGACGATGCGGCTGCCGGTGATGGTCTCGTGGAGGAGGGTGGAGACCAGGGCGAGGGTCTCCTGGCTACCGCGGCTGAGGCGGCGGTGCCGCCGGCCGAAGCGGGCGATGAGCAGGCCCGCCGAGGGAAAGAAGATCAGGGCCAGGAGGGCCAGCCGCCAGTTGTGGTAGAAGATCACCCCCAGGAGGGCGACGATGGTCACCGCGTATTTGCAGATCGCCACCAGCCCGTCCGCCACCGCACCCTGGACCAGGGTCACGTCGGCGATGGTGCGGCTGATCAGCTCGCCGGTGGCGGTGCGCTGGAAGAACGACAGGGACAGGGCCTGGAGCTGGCCGTAGATGGCGGCCCGCAGCTCGAGGACGATCCGGAGCCCCACCGAGTTCAGGAGATAGAAGTAGCTGTAGTAGAAGAAGCCCTTGACCAGGTAGAGGGCCACCAGCCCCAGGGGCACCAGGGTGAGCATCGCCTGGTCCCGGTTGATGAGGACCTCGTCGATGAGGGGCTTGAACATGTAGGCAGCAGCCGAGGACAGGCCGGAGACCACCACCATGCAGGCCATGGCCACGCCGAGCCGGCTGCGGTGCGGCCGCACCAGGCCCAGCAGCCGGCGGATCAGCTCCGACTCCCGCATGCCGCCTCCTTGGCCGCAGCCGGGCTCCAAGGGAACAGGACCTCCGCCGCTGCCTGCACCACCATCTCCACGCTGGTGGCCTCCATGCAGGCGGGCTGGCGGCAGACCCTCTTGAAGCAGGGGGCGCAGGCCAGGCCCTCCGGCCGCAGCACCCGGTGGCCAGGGCCGAACGGCCCGGTGCGCCAGGGAGCGGTGGGCCCGAAGATGGCCACCACCGGCCGCTCCACAGCGGCGGCCATGTGCATGGGCCCGGTGTCGGTGGAGACCACCAGCCGGCAGCGCCGGTAGAGCTCGGCCAGCTGGCGCAAGGAGGTGCGGCCAGCCAGGCTGGGGGCAGGTGTGGCCATCTGCCCCTGGATGGAGGCGATGGCGCCCTGGTCCTCGGGACCGCCGGTGAAGACCACGGCGGCGCCCAGCTCGGTCGTGAGGCGTGTGGCCACGGCCGCAAACCGGGACAGGGGCCAGAGCTTGGAGTCCCACTTGGCCATCGGGTTGATGGCCACCAGGGGCCGGCCCTGGTCCAGGCCGTGGTCAGCCAGGAGCCGGTCCACGGCGGCCTCCACCTCGGTCCCGGCCGGAATGACGAAGCGCACCGGCACGGTGGCGGCGCCCAGATGGCGGGCCAGATCGAGATAGCGCCACACCGCGTGCTGCTCCCGATCGAAGGCCGGCAGCCGCTCGGTGAGAAAGATCTCGGTCATCTCGTCGGCTCCCCGGTGGCCGATGATCCGGCCGGCCCGGCAGAGGCGGATCGGCAGACTGGCCTTGAGGGCGGCCTGCAGGTCGAGGATGGCATCAAAGGCCTCGGCCCGCAAGCCGGCCACCCCGTGCAGAAGCTCCGCCAGGCCGCAGGCCCAGGAATCCGGGCGCCGCATCCTCTTCAGCCAGGACTTCCGGGGCAGCACCAGCAGGCGGTCCAGCTGGGGATGCCCCACGAGAAGATCCGCGGCCGCCTCTTCCACCAGCCAGCTGAGGTGGGCGTGCGGCAGGCCCTGGCGCAGGGCATTGAGGCAGGCCAGGGCCTGGGTGACATCGCCCACTGCCGACAGCTTGACGATCAGGATGCGCATGCCTGACCTCTGATCCAGCGGGCCGCGGCCAGGAGGTCCGGGGCCACGTGCACCGGCTGCACCCGGGCGGCCGGGCCGATGAATTCCAGATCGCCGCGGCCGTAGCCGGTCAGGACGAGAATCCCTTGCGCGCCGACCGCTGCCGCGGTCTCGAGATCGGACCAGCGGTCGCCCACCATGAAGGAGCGGGCCAGGTCCAGGTCGAGGTCTGCGGCCGCCTGCTCCAAGAGGCCGGGCCGGGGCTTGCGGCAGCGGCAGGCCTGGCGCAGGGCGGCCACCTTGGCCTCCGGATGATGGGGGCAGACATAGAGGCCGTCGAGCCGGGCGCCGCCAGCGTTCAGGGCCTCGGCCAACAGGCGGTGCACCGCCTCCAGGCAGCTGGCCGGAAAATAGCCCCGGGCCAGGCCGCTCTGGTTGGTCACCACCACCACCGGCCAGCTGGCCTCGTTGAGGAGGCGGATCCCCTCGACGCTGCCCGGCAGGAGCACAAAGCGACTGGGATGGTTGACGTAGCCCATCTGCTCGTTGATGGTGCCGTCCCGGTCCAGGAAGACGGCGGGGCGTCCGGCCATGACGACAGATCCCTCGCCGGTCAGGCCGCCCGGTCCAGGCGCGCCCGGGTGGCGGCAAAGACCTCATCCACCGAGATGCTGGCCATGCAGGAGAAATCGCCGTTGGGGCAGACGGTGGCCAGACAAGGGCTGCAGGGCAGGGGATGGCGCAAGACCCGAGCGCGGTCCGAGAAGGGTCCGGTGGTGACCGGGTTGGTGGAGCCGAAGATGGCCACCAGCGGCACCGCCAGGGCGGCGGCCACGTGCATGAGGCCGGAATCGTTGGAGACCACCACCTGGCAGCGGGCGATGAGGGCCGCGGCCTGGGCCAGGCTGGTGCGGCCGGCAAGATCGAGCACGGCGGCCGGTGCCGCGGCGCGGATCGCCGCCGCGGCCGGCGCCTCGGCCGCGGTGCCGAAGACCAGCACCGTAGCGCCCGCCTCCTGGCCGAGACGGCGGGCCAGGGCCGCGAACCGCCCGGTGGGCCAGCGCTTGGCCGGGCCATAGGCGCCGCCGGGATTGAGGCCGACGAAAGGCCCCGGCCCGTGGGCCTGCAACAGCGCCGTGGCCCAGGCCCGGGCCGCGGCTGGCAGCCGCAGCTCCAGCCGGCAGGCCTGGGGCCGCATGCCCAGCCTGGCCAGAAGCGTCTGGTAGTAGTGCACCTGGTGGCGGCGCTTGATGCCGAAA
This sequence comes from Thermodesulfobacteriota bacterium, assembly GCA_040755095.1. Lineage (NCBI taxonomy): Bacteria > Pseudomonadati > Thermodesulfobacteriota > Thermodesulfobacteriota bacterium. The sequence continues at coordinate 2,835 of JBFMBH010000175.1, read as the reverse complement.
GGCAGGGGCACGCCGTGGGTGAGCAGAAGGCCGCGGCCGTCAGTGGTGTAGCCGGCCCGGATCGGGATGTCGGCCAGCCAGGCCAGGAGGGCGGCCTCAAAGGCATTCTGGAAGAGGATGGCGGCATCGAAGCGCCGGGCCCGCAAGGCGGCAGCCAGGCGCAGCTTGCCGGCCAGGCCCCGGTGCTCGCCGTCCCGGCGGTAGGCGATGATCTCGTCCACATCCGGGCTGGCGGTAAAGACGTCCGCCATCCAGGGCAGGGCCAGGAGACACAGGCGGGCATCCGGCAGATTGGCGCGGATGGTGGCCATGGCCGGCAGGGTCATCACCGCATCCCCCACCCAGTTGGTGGCCCGGATGAGGACGGATTGGGGCTTGAGGGCGGTGAGGGGCAGCATATCCTCTCTTCGGTGAAAAGCATGCTAGTTGACCCTGTCTGGCCCGGGACGTCAAGGGTTTTGCCGGCGGCCGGCGGCCCGGATGGCCAGGATTTCCCTTGACGCTCCTCCCTGCATTGTCTCACGATGCCTGCTGAAGGGGGGACGCCATGGCAGAGGCGAAGAGCATGGTGGGCGGCTTGCGGTTCGATCGGCTGGAGCTGGCGGGCTCGGTGGGGGATCTGGGAACCCTCCTGCCCATTGTGGTGGGGATGATCCTGGTGAATGGGCTCAGCCCAACCACGGTCTTCCTGGCCTTTGGCATCTTCTATATTGTCGCCGGCCTCTTCTACCGGCTGCCGGTGCCGGTGCAGCCCTTGAAGGCGGTGGGCGCCATCGCCATCGCCTACCCGGAGCGGATCACCGAGCCGGTGATCGGCGCCGCCGGCACCATCTTCGGTGCCCTTCTGCTGGTCTTCGCCCTTACCGGCCTGGTGGACCGGCTGGCGAGGCTCTTCACCCCGCCGGTGGTGCGGGGCATCCAGCTGGCCCTGGGCCTGGTCTTCCTGCGCAAAGGGGTGCAGCTCATCACCGGCGACCAGCTCTTTCTCTCCGGCCAGGTCGGGCGGCTGGAGGCCTGGCACAGCAACCTGGCGGTGGGCCTGCTGGCCTTTGGCCTGGTGCTGGCCCTGCTGGACAACAAGAAGGTGCCGGCGGCCCTGGCCACCCTGGGCTTTGGCGCCCTGGCCGGTCTGGCCCTGGGGGGCGTCGGCGACCGGCCCCTGGCCATGGGACCCACCCGGGTTCAGCTGGTGGCAGCCACGGCCCAGGATTTCTGGACCGCCTTCGTCCTCCTGGTCCTGCCCCAGATTCCACTCACCATCGGCAACGCCTGTGTCGGCACCGCCGACACCTGCGCCAGCCTCTTTCCCGGCCACCCCCTCCTGGGCAAGGCCAAGGCCGGCACCTTTGCCCTGACCATGGGCCTGGTCAACCTGCCGGCCGGCCTGTTCGGCGCCGTGCCCATGTGCCACGGCACCGGCGGGCTGGCTGCCCATTACCGGTTCGGGGCCCGCACCGGCGGGGCGCCGGTCCTGATCGGCGCCGGGCTCGTCGTCCTGGGGCTCACCCTGGGCGAGGTGGGGCTGGCGATCCTCACCCTTATCCCCAACGGCGTCCTGGGGGTGCTCCTCATCTTCGCCGGCCTGGAGCTTTGCCCTCTGGTCCGCAACCTCAAGAGCAACGAGGAATATTTCGTCGCCCTTCTCATCTCCGGCATCGCCCTGGCCCTGCCCAACATGGCCTGGGCCTTCGGGGCGGGCATCCTGGTGGATCTGGCCATCCGCCGCTTCGGCATCCGGATCTGAGGCCAGGAGGGTCATGTTGGTCCGACAGACGGATTGACCCGCCAGGCGTCTGCTCCGGCCGCCGGATCCCCCTTCGTGCCCCGGGGACCAGCTTAATCCTTTGTCTCATTTTCGGGGTCCACTATATATTGTGATGCGAGACCGCGACAACCTCATGAATGGACGGGCGAAGCCGAAAGCTTTACTCCCAGGGCGTGAAGCAGCTTAAGCATAGTGTCATAGCGTGGCTTTGCTCCGGGTGTAAGTGCTTTGTAAAGGCTTTCGCGCCCTACTCCAGCGTCTTTGGCGAGTTGGGCCATACCGCGGGCGCGGGCCACATCACGCACGGCGATTAGAAATACTTCGGGGTTTGGGTCTTCCAAGGCGGCGGTTATATATTCCGCAATGGTTTTTTCATCATCGAGGTAGTCGGCAGCATCGAAGGGGGAAAATTTGGCCATGGTTTACTCCTTGTCTAGAGCCCGCGCCATTTCAATAGCGCGTTTGATGTCGCGCTTCTGCGACGACTTCTCGCCGCCCAAGAGAAGCAGATAGACCACCTCTCCGCGCCGGGTGAAATAAGCTCGGTAACCAGGCCCGACGTGGATGCGCATTTCGGAGACTCCTTCGCCAACCGCCTCACAGTCGCCGAAATTACCTTGCTCGGCAGACCGGATTCGATGGGCGATCCGGGCGCGCCCTACTCTGTCTTTCAAGCCAAAAAGCCAAGCATCAAACTCTTCCGAGCGGAGAAAGGTGTTCATAAGCTACAGTGTATCTGATTGGATACCGATCTGCAATCTTCTCAGCAGTTCCCGTTTTGGCCAAGTTGGGCAGGGGGTTGACCGTTTGACTGCTCAGATCCCCGCTGTGGCGGTCCCAAGGGATCCTTACAGTCGGTGGCCTGAGCTTGATCGCCTGAACCAGCGGCCGCGCTGGCCGATTTCGGCAACACCTCTCCCTTTGCTCTCCCACGGGGCGACAGCAGGAGAGGCGGTGCAGCTCTTTGGCACCCGTGGGCCAGGGGCCGTTAGTCCGGAATCGGGCAGGGCTGTTTTTCCACCCCATACACGATCACCCGCAGGATCGCCTCCATGGACGGAGCCATGAAG
>JBFMBH010000174.1 GCA_040755095.1 Thermodesulfobacteriota bacterium | reverse complement strand
GACCGGGCCCCCCGGGCCGCCCCGCTGGGGGAGATCCTCGCCTACGTCGAGCGCGGGGGGGAGCTCGACACCACCGGCGTGCCCGCCACCACCCATGCCCTGGAAGTCGAGAACGTCTTCCGTGACGACGAGGTGGTCCCCTCCCTGGAACGGCAGCAGGCCCTGGCCAACGCCCCGGCGGCCAACCACGAGGCCTTCCTCGTTCCCCGGGTGATCTGATCCTCTTGCCGGCCCATTGCCATGGATCTCTGCCTTCAGCCCATCCATGCCGTACGCCAGCTGCTGGCCAGCGGCGAGGTTTCGGCCCAGGAGCTGTGCGAGGCCTATCTGGCCCGCATCAGGGCCTGCGAGCCGGTGGTGCGGGCGTACATCACCGTTGACGCCGAGGGCGCCCGCCGCCAGGCCGAGGCCGCCGACCAGGCCCGCCGGGCCGGCTGCGCCGGCCCGCTGGCCGGCATCCCCCTGGCGGTCAAGGACGTGCTCTGCACCAAAGGGCTCGCCACCACCTGCGGCTCCCGTATCCTGGCCAGCTTCCTGCCCCCGTACGACGCCACCGTGGTGGCCCGGCTGCGGCAGGCCGGGGCGGTGATCCTCGGCAAGGCCACCATGGACGAGTTCGCCATGGGCTCCTCCTCCGAGAACTGCGCCTTCGGGGTGCCGAGAAACCCCTGGGCCCCGAGCCATGTCTGCGGCGGCTCCAGCGGCGGCTCCGCAGCCGCGGTCTCGGCTGGCCTGGCGGCCGCCAGCCTCGGCTCGGATACCGGCGGCTCCATCCGCCAGCCCGCCTCCCACTGCGGCGTGGTCGGCCTCAAGCCCACCTACGGCCGGGTCTCCCGCTATGGCCTGGTCGCCTTTGCCTCCTCCCTGGATCAGGTGGGACCCTTTGCCCGGGACGTGCGGGACTGCGCCCTCATGCTGTCCGTCATGGCCGGCCACGACCCCCGGGACTCCACCTCGGTAAACCGGCCGGTGCCGGACTACCAGGCCTGCCTGACCCCTGATCTGACCGGCCTCACCGTCGGCGTGCCGCAGGAGTATTTCGTCGACGGCCTGGACCCGGAGGTGGAAAGGGCGGTGCGGCAGGGGATCGGCCGGCTGCAGGCGGCCGGCGCCCGGGTGATCGAGGTGTCCTTGCCCCACACCCGGTACTGCGTGGCCGCCTACTATCTCATCGCCCCGGCTGAGGCCAGCTCCAACCTGGCCCGTTTCGACGGCGTCCGCTACGGCCACCGGGTCACCGGGGCCGAGGACCTCCTGGACATGTACCGCCGCAGCCGCTCCCAGGGCTTCGGTCCGGAGGTCAAGCGCCGGATCATGATCGGCACCTACGCCCTGTCCGCCGGCTACTACGACGCCTACTACAAGAAGGCCTCCCAGGTCCGCACCCTGCTCATCCGGGACTTCAAGGCGGCCTTTGACCAGGCCGACGTTCTGGCCTCGCCGGTGGCGCCCACCCCGGCCTGGCCGCTGGGCGCCAAGGTGGACGACCCCCTGGCCATGTATCTGTCGGACATCCTCACCATCTCCGCCAACCTGGCCGGCCTGCCCGGTCTGTCGGTACCGTGCGGCCGATCCAGCCAGGGCCTGCCCATCGGCCTCCAGCTCATGGCCGACCACTTCCAGGAGGAGACCCTGCTCAAGGCCGCCTACGCCTTCGAGCAGCAGGCCGGCCCCCTGGGGCCGCCGCCCCTGGAGCGGGCGTCATGACGCTGCCGGTCCCGGCCCATATCCGGTCCCTCGTTCCCTACCCGCCCGGCAAGCCCATGGAGGAGCTGGAGCGGGAGCTGGGGATCACCGGCGTCGTCAAGCTCGCTTCCAACGAGAACGCCCTCGGCCCCTCGCCCAAGGCCCTGGCTGCTATTGCCGCGGCCCTGCCCGGGCTGCACCGCTATCCGGACGGCTCCGGCTTCTACCTCAAGAAGGCCCTGGCCGAACGCCTGGGGGTGGAGGCCACCGAGATTGTCCTGGGCAATGGCTCCAACGAGCTTATCGAGCTTCTGGCCGAGATCTTCCTGGCCCCCGGGGACGAGGCCATCCTCAGCCACCCCACCTTCCTGGTCTACCAGAAGATGATCCAGGCCCGGGGCGGCTGCGCCAAGGTGGTGCCGCTTCAGGATTTCGGCCACGACCTGGCCGCCATCGCCGGCCAGGTCACGGCCCGGACCCGGATGATCTTTCTCGACAACCCCAACAACCCCGCCGGCACCGTCTTTGGCCAGGCCGCCTTCCGGGATTTCCTGGCCCAGCTGCCGGCCCATCTCCTGGTGGTCCTGGACGAGGCCTATGTGGATTTCGTCTCCCCGGAGCTGGCCTGGGACAGCGTGGCCTACCGGCTCGCCCAGCCGCCGGTGGCGATCCTGCGCACCTTCTCCAAGGCGTACGGTCTGGCCGGCCTGCGCATCGGCTACGGGGTGATGGCCCCTGAGGTCAGCGATCTCGCCAACCGGATCCGGCAGCCGTTCAATGTCAACACCCTGGCCCAGATCGGTGCCCTGGCCGCCCTGGCCGACCGGGAGCACCTGGCCGCCACCCTGGCCATGACCCGGGAGGGCATCGCCCGGCTGGCGGCAGGGGTGGCGGCCCTGGGCTGCCGGCCCTACCCGTCCCAGACCAACTTCTTCCTGGTGGATCTGGGGCGGCCGGCCAAGCCAGTCTACGAGGCCATGCTCCACCGGGGGGTGATCGTCCGGCCCATGGCCGCCTACGATCTGCCCTCCTTCCTGCGCATCACCCCGGGCACCCCGGCCGAGAACGAGCGCTGCCTGGCCGCCCTGGCCGCGGCCCTCGACCCGGCCCGCCCCTGACCCCGGGATGAGCCCCATGGCCCGCCGCCCCATCGTCACCATCGACGGCCCGTCCGGTGCCGGCAAGAGCACCGTCAGCCGGCTGGTGGCCGCCCGCCTGGGCTTCACCTATCTCGATACCGGTGCCATGTACCGGGCGGCCGGCCTCAAGGCCCAGCGGCAAGGGGTGGACCTGGACGACACCGCGGCCCTGGCCGCCCTCCTGGACAGCCTCGACCTCAGGCTGGCGCCAGGCAGCGAGGACACCCGGGTCTATCTGGACGGTGAGGATGTCTCCCGCGCCATCCGCAGCGCCCAGATGGGTCTGGTGGCCTCGGCGATCTCTGCCAAAGCCCTGGTGCGGGAGCGGCTGGTGGCCCTGCAGCGGCAGCTGGCCGCTGGCGGCGGCGTGGTGGCCGAGGGCCGGGACACCGGCACCGTGGTCTTCCCGGATGCGGAGCACAAGTTCTACCTGGATGCCTCGGCCAGTGAGCGGGCCCGGCGCCGGGTGGAGCAGCTGGCCCTCCAGGGTATGCCCGCCGATTTCGCCACCATCCTGGCCCAGATCGAAAAGCGGGACCGGGACGACTCCAGCCGGGATCTTTCCCCCTTGCGACCCGCCGCCGATGCGGTCCGCATCGACTCCTCCGCCATGGACGCGGCAACGGTGGCCGAACTCATCGCGAGCCGGGTGCGCTCCCGGCCCTGACGGTCTCCCCTGCCGTGCTGGTCCCAGCGGCCCGGCCGCGGCCGGCTCTGTCCATGGTTTTCCCCTTGCGCTCCCCGCCGCCTCCTTGCGATAATCGCCATACAAGACGTCACCGCCGCTCCGGTATCTGCCCGTCCATCCTTTCTTCACAGCAGAGGGATCCCATGCACGAGGAGAAACGCAGCCTGAAGCGCCGGCACCTCATCTTCTACCTGGAGGTTTTCGACGATCGGACCGGCCAGTATCTGGGCCACCTCGTGGATATCACCACCAAGGGGATCATGCTGGTGAGCAAGGACCCCATCGAGACCGGCGAGACCCGCCTCTTGCGCATGATCCTGCCGGAGGAGTTCGCCGGCCGCACCCACCTGGTCTTCGAGGCCAAGAGCGTCTGGTCCGGCAAGGATATCAATCCGGACTTCTACGACACCGGCTTCGAGGTCGCCAACCTGTCGCTGGCGGCCAAGCGGTACATCCAGGGCCTCATCGAGCAGATGGGCTTCAACGACTGATCACGCGGCAGGCCCGCCCTGACCGGGCCTGCTGCAGCCACCGGCCGCCCCCCTGCCCCCTGGGACCTTCGGAGGGATTCCCATGCTGGCGCGCTTCGGTCTGCACCGCAAGTTCTCGCTCCTGCTCGTCATCTTCCTCGCCATCGGTCTCGCCAACACCGCCATCATCTACGCGGTGGTCCAGGACCAGAAGACCAACGGCCGGGCCATCAACCTGGCCGGCCGCCAGCGGATGCTCTCCCAGAAGATGAGCAAGGAGGCCCTGTCCCTGGCCGATTGCCCGGATCTGGCGGCCTGCCGGGCCACCTTGAGCCAGACCGTGACCCTCTTCGACCGCACCCTGCGCGGGCTCCTCGCCGGCGATGACGAGCTGGGCCTTAAGCCCCCGGCGCATCCGGAGATTCTGGCCAAGCTTCAGGAGGTGGATGCCCTGTGGCAGCCCTTCCGCAAGCACTTTGCCGTGCTCCAGGAGCGCCCGCCCGCCTCCCCGGAGGGCCAGGCAGCGCTGGCCGCCATCCGCCAGGGCAATGTCCCTTTGCTGGCCACCATGAACGACGCCGTCACCCTGTACGAGGAGAAGAACCAGGCCGACGCCGTGCTCTCCTTCCAGTTCGGCCTGCTGGCGGTGCTGGTAAGCTGTCTGGCTGGCAGCTGGCTCCTCATCCGGCGGGCCGTCACAAAGCCCCTGCGCCAGGTCTCCAGCATCCTGGCCGGCAGCAGCCAGCAGGTGAGCCAGTCGGCAGCCGGCCTGGCCTCGGCGGCCCAGGACTTGGCGGACGGCTCCGCCCGGCAGGCCAGCGCCCTGGAGGAGTCCTCGGCCTCCCTGGAAGAGCTCACCGCCATGACCAGAAGCAATGCCGAGAACACCGCCAAGGCGGATGAGCTCATGGGCGCGACCCGCCAGGTGGTGGACAAGGCCCAAACCTACATGGGGCAGATGGACGCCTCCATGACGGCCATCGATGCCGCCGGCAAGGAGATCGGCAAGATCATCCGCACCATCGACGAGATCGCCTTCCAGACCAATCTCTTGGCCTTGAACGCGGCGGTGGAGGCGGCCCGGGCCGGCGAGGCCGGCCTGGGCTTCGCGGTGGTGGCGGAGGAGGTGCGCAACCTGGCCGGCCGCTCGGCCAACGCCGCCAAGGACACCGCCGCCCTCATCGAGGACATCATCAGCAAGATCCAGGACGGCGCCTACCTGGTCGGCCAGTCCACCAAGGCCTTTGCCGAGGTGGCCGACAGCGCCACCAAGGCCGCGGCCCTCATCGCCGAGATCACCACGGCCAACCGGGAGCAGTCCACAGGCATGACCCAGATCAGCCATGGCATCCAGGACATGGACGCGGTGGTCCAGGAGAACGCCGCCTCGGCTGCCCAGTCCTCCGCCGCCGCCGACGAGCTGCGCAACGAGGCGGAGCGACTGGAGGAGATCGTGGCCCGCCTGGTGGTCCTGGTGGAAGGGCAGAGGGCGGGCGAGGCCGGGACCCTCCTGCCGGCCACCGTGCCGCAGCGGTAGTAGGAGGAAGGGATCAGACGTCCAGGAAGGTGGTGTCCTTGTTCAGAAGACGCACGCCGTTGCCGGTAACCTGCACCATGTTCTCCAGGCGGATGCCCCCCCAGCCCGGGAAGTAGATCCCAGGCTCCACCGTGACCACCATGCCGGCGGCCAGTCGCACCAGGCTGCGGCGATTGACCGCCGGCGCCTCGTGGACCGCCAGCCCCACCCCGTGGCCCAGACCATGGCCGAACAGCGGGCCCAGGCCCTCCGCCTCGATCACCGCGCGGGCCGCCCGGTCCACGTCGCAGGCCCGTACCCCTGGCCGGATGACCGCCAGGGCGGCCAGCTGCGCCCGGCGCACCAGCCGGATGCGCTGCCGGGTCAGCTCGTCCATCTCCCCCAGCACCACCGTGCGGGTCATATCCGAGCAGTAGCCGTCCAGGCGGCAGCCCATGTCGATGACGATGGGCTCGCCGGCGGCCAGGGGCCGGTCCCCGGGCTGGGCGTGAGGCGAGGCGCCGTTGGCGCCGCCCGCGACGATGGGTGGGAAGCTCGGCCCATCGGCGCCATGCCGGCGGAAACCGGTCTCGATCATCTCCGCCACCTGCCGCTCGGTCATGCCCGGCGTCAAGGCCTGGAAGACCTCCTGGAAGACCGCCTCATTGAGCCGCACTGCCCTCTCGATGGCCGCCAGCTCCCCGGCATCCTTCCGGATCCGCAAGGCCTCCACCAGGTCCTTCCGGGGCACCAGCTCGGTGTCGGAGCGGGCGGCCAGCCGGCCCAGGGCCTGCCACTGGCTGTGTAGCACGGCCTGGCTCTCGAAGGCCAGGCGGGCCAGCCCCAGCCGGGGCAGAATGCCGGCCAAAAGGCGCGGCATGCCGCCCTTGCCCAGCCGCACGACGCAGCCGGTCGCCTGCCGCTCGGCGTCCAGCCGGTAGCGGAAATCGGTGACCAGGATGGCCTGGCGCCCCACCGGCACCAGGAGGAGCCCGGAGGTCTCCGCAGGCGAGGTGTCGTGGCCGGCAAAGCCGCTCAGGTAGAACCGGTTTTCAGGCTGGCTCACCAGGAGGGCGTCCAGATGCAGGCGCCGCAGGCGGCGCACCAGGAGGGCCAGCCGGGGAGCGACGGGGGGGCTATCGGCCATGATGGATGGTCTCCTGGAAGGGCGGGGCAGGGCCGGGGCGGCAGCCTGGTCCAGGATCTGGAAGGCAAGTCCTACCGGCAGGCCGTCCAGCCGGTCCCGCAAGTCCGCCACCAGCATGAGGGGATCGGCTCCGGCCAGGGGAAGCACCAGCTGCCAGGCACCGCCGGGGGGGGCGGGCTGCCCCGGCAGGTGCGAGGCAGCCAGCCAGGCCGCAACCCCGGCGGCCACCTCCTGCCGGGCCGCCCCTTTGGGCAGCCGGGACAGGGTGACCACCAGGCGCGGCCCGGCGGCGGTCATCCGCGGCCGGCCAGCCGCTGCTCCAGGAGCTGCCGGTGCTGCTCCAGGGCGCGGCCGTACTGGTCGTCCAGGCTGGATCGCATCCGGTTCCATTCCTCCTGGAACTTGGGGTGCTGCCCGGGGTCCAGCCGCACCCGGAAGCCGGTCTGCTGCGCCACCGCCGCCTCCATCTGCTCCAGCTGCATGGCGAAGGCGTCCTCCAGCTGCTGGCGCATCTGGTCCCGGGTCTTGAGGTAATGGCCCAGGATCATCCGCACCTCGGCCAGCACGGCGGCCAGATCACTGGCCCGGCCGGCAAGGATGGCCAGCCCGGCCAGGGCCCGCTCGCCCTGCTCCTGCTGCAGCTTGTCCTTGGGCAGAAGCACGTTGCGCAACAGGGTCTTGACCACCCCCCGCCGGACAAAGGGCTCCTCGGTCTTGGCCCGGGCCGCCAGCACGGCGGCAGGCTTCTCCTCCTCGCCCCGCATGTAGGCGGCCCCCAGCCGCATGCCGGCGGCAACCAGATCCTCGTGGGCGAAGTCC
>JBFMBH010000173.1 GCA_040755095.1 Thermodesulfobacteriota bacterium | reverse complement strand
GCACGGCCAGCCTTTCTTCGCCCCGCCGCGGGATCCGAGCCATCTGGCGAGCCTGATTGCCGCCGAGGAGACCGCAGCCGTCACCGGCACCCTGGCGGCGGCACCCCAGCTGGACCAGGAGCGGACCCGCCTGCTCGTAGACGTCGAGGCCCTGCACCGGCCCACCGGCGACCAGCCGGCCCATGGCCGCCTGCGCCTGAGCCTGGCCGGCACACCGGGCGAGCCGCTCATGGCCGGCGACCGGGTTCGCGCCCTGGCCAGACTGGGGCCGGCCCGGGGCTTCGCCAACCCCGGCAGCTTCGACTATCCCCGCCATCTGGCCCGCCAGGGGATCTGGGTCTCCGGCTGGATCCGGGACCCCGGTCACCTGCTCAGGCTCCCCGGCGCTCCGGCCGCCCGGCCCTGGCAGGCCTGGGCCCAGTGCCTCAGGCAGCCGATCCTGGCCCTGGTGGAGCGCCATGCGCCGCCCCGGTACCAGGCCCTCTACCAGGCGATCCTGGTGGGGCAGCGGGCGGGCATCCCGCAGGATCTCCTGGACAACTTCGAGGCCTGCGGCGTCTTCCACATCCTGTCCATCTCCGGCGCCCACATGGCGGTGGTGGCCCTGTTTGCCGCCGGCTGCGCCCGCTGGCTGCTGGGCCTTTGGCCTGGCCTTCTCCTGCGCCTGCCCGCCCGCCAGCTGGCCGGGCTCTTTGCGCTGCTGCCGCTCACCGGCTATGCCCTGGTCGCTGGTCTTGAGATTCCGGTGCTGCGGTCCCTGATCATGGTGGTGGTGGTGCTGGCCGCTCTGGTCTGGCACCGGCAGGCCCGTCTGACGACCAGCACTGCCGCGGCCGGGCTGATCATCCTGGTGGCCCATCCGCCAAGCCTCCTGGACGTTTCCTTCCAGCTCTCCTTTGCCGCCATGCTGGCCATCGCCCTGGTGCTGCCGGTCATCCTCCGCCAGCTGCCCGCCATCACCGAGCGGCAGGCCGGCCTGCGCCAGCGCCTGGCCGCCTGGCTTGCCGGCTCCCTGGCCTTGTCCCTGGCCGCGGGCTTAGGCACGGCCCCGTTGGGGATCCTCCACTTCAACCGCCTGTCCCTGGTCAGCCCGGTGGCCAATGTCCTGGTGGAGCCCCTCATCGGCGCCTGGGCCCTGATCCTGGGCCTGGCCGCGGCCTTGGCCCTGCCGGTGGCGGAGCCGGTGGCTGGCCTCCTCGTTGCCATGGGCAGCTGGGGCCTGGCGGCGGCCGACCGGATGACGGCCTGGCTGGCCGCCCTCCCTGGCGCCGCCCTGTGGCTCACCACCCCCAGCCTGGCCGAGGTGGCGGCCGTCTATCTCCTCCTGGCCGGGATCCTGTGCTGGCGGACCGGACGCCTGGCCCGGGGTGCCGTGGCGGTGGGCCTGGCCGTGGCGATGGGCGTGCCCCTGGCCGCACACCTCGCCCGCAGCCGGGAGACCGCCACCCGGGTGACGGTTCTGGACGTGGGCCAGGGCGCTGCGGTGGTGGCCGAGCTGCCCCATGGCGTAACCGTGCTCCTGGACGGCGGCAGCACCGCCGGCCGCACCTTCAATCTCGGCCGGGAGATCATCGGCCGCTTCCTCTGGCAGCGCCGGATCCGCCGCCTGGACGGGATGGTGGTCAGCCACAGCCATGCCGATCACACCAACGCCCTGCCCTTTGTTCTGGGCGCCTTCCGGCCCCGGCGCCTGTGGACCAACGGCGAGCCAAGCCCCGGCGGGGAGCCGGAGTGGCTGGCCGCCGCCCGGCAGCTGGGCCTGGCCGCCGAGACGCCGGCCGCCGGCGAGGTCCTGCTGGCCACCGGTGAGGCCCGGCTGGCGGTGCTGTCCTCGCCCCTGGCCGCCACCGGGTCTCATGGGCCGCCGGCCCTGCCCCGGGGCCCGAACGCCGCCAGCTTGGTGGTGCGCCTTGCGGCCGGCCGCCACCGGCTGCTCTTTCCCGGGGATATCGATCAGGAGGCCGAGGCTGCCCTCCTGGCCGCCGGAGCCGACCTGGCCGCCGAGGTCCTGCTGGCCCCCCACCACGGTGATGGCAAGGCCTGCGGCCAGACGTTCCTGGCGGCGGTCGCGCCAAAGCTCATCCTGGCCTCCGCCGGCTTCGCCAACCCCTTCGGCTTCCCGGACCCGGCGCTGCCGGCCCGGGCCGCAGCCCTGGGCAGCCGCTTCCTGGGCACAGCGGACAGCGGCGCCATCACCGTGGTGGCCAGCGGCTCTGGCCTGGCGGCCTGGAGCTTCCGGCCAGACCGGGGCCAACCGGGACGGTCAGACCCGGCCTGGGTGCTGGCGGAGGATGTCGGGAAAGGGATCAGCGCCGGCGGGGACGGCCAGTGACCGCCTGGCCGTAGTCCTGATCCATGGCCAGGCCCTCGATCTCCGAGGTCCGCTCGCCCCGGGCGCTCTTGATCTGGTCCAGGCCCCGCAGGACAACATTGCGGCGGGAGGCATAGGCCACCGCGGTCTCCTCGGTGACCTGCCCGTCCTGGTAGCACTGCAGGATGTTCTTGTCGAAGGTGCGCATCTGGAAGGCGTCGCCGGCGTCGATGATCTCGTAGAAGGTCTTGCCCTCCGACTCGCCGGAGAGGATCGACTCCTTGACCCGCATGGTGTTGCTCATGATCTCGAACACCGCCACCCGGCCACCGCCGATCCTGGGCAGCAGACGCTGGCAGACGATCCACCGCACCGCCTCGGCGAGGCGGATGCGAATCTGGCGCTCCTCCTCGATGGAGAACATGCCCAGAATACGGTTGATGGTGTGTCCGGCGTCCACTGTATGCAAGGTGGACAGCACCAGGTGGCCGGTCTCCGCTGCGGACAGGGCGATCTCCACCGTCTCCCGGTCCCGCATCTCGCCCACCAGGATGACGTTGGGGGCCTGGCGCAGGGCGGCCCGGAGGCCGCTGGCAAAGGAGTCGAAGTCGATGCCCAGCTCCCGCTGGTTGAAGGTCGCCTTCTCGTGGGGATGGGCGAACTCCACCGGGTCCTCCAGGGTGATGATGTGCACCGCCTCCGCCAGGTTGATCTCCCGGAGGATGGCGGCCAGGCTGGTGGTCTTGCCGCTGCCGGTGGCACCGGTGAACAGCACGATGCCGTTCTTCTCCTTGGCAATGGAGTGGAAGGCCTCGGGCAGGCTCAAGCCGTCGATGCTCGGGATCTTGTTGGAGAGCATCCGCATGACGATGGAATACGAGCCCCGCTGGGAGAAGATGTTGACCCGGAAGCGGGAGCGGCCGGGCAGCTCGTGGGAAAGGTCACAGGAGCCGGTACTGAGGAGGTCGGCAGTAAGGCGCCGGTTGTGATGGATGAGGGCCAGGGCGAACTGCTCGGTCTGGAACGGGGTGAGGCTGGTCAGGCCGAAGTCGTTGGCCACCGGGAAGAGACGGCCGGCCGAGGTGGTCTGCAGGGGCTTGTTGACCGTGAGGTTGAGGTCCGAGACATTGTCCCGGGCGTCCAACATGAGGGTGATGATATGGGCAACGTCGGCGGGCTGCAGCATGGTCCGATTCCCCCTGCCGGCACCTCCATCAGACCTCGGTGAAGTCGATGGGCGGCGTTTTGAGGAAAGGCATGAACTTCGACTTCTCGATGCAGTTGGTGTAGGCAGCCTCCGGCGACACCCAGCCCTTCTTCAAGAGCTCCATGATGGCGTCGTCCAGGGTCTGCATGCCGTACTTCTTGCCGGTCTGCATGGCCGAGGGGATCTGGTAGGTCTTGCCCTCCCGGATCAGGTTCCGCACCGCCGGTGTGCAGATGAGGATCTCCAGGGCCGCACACCGGCCCTTGATGTCCACCCGCTTGAACAGGGTCTGGGAGACCACCGCTTTCAAGGCATCGGCCAGGGTGGAACGTACCTGGGCCTGCTGGTTGGCAGGGAAGATCTCGATCACCCGGTCCACGGTCTTGGCAGCGTTCAAGGTGTGCAGGGTGCCGAAGACCAGGTGGCCGGTCATGGCCGCCTCCATGGCCAGGGCGATGGTTTCCAGGTCCCGCATCTCGCCCACCAGGATGATGTCCGGGTCCTCGCGCAGGGCGCCCCGGAGGGCGGCGGCAAAGGAGCGGGTATGGGTGCCCACCTCCCGGTGGTTGATCACCGAGGACTTGCTCTGGTGCACGAACTCGATGGGATCCTCCACGGTGAGGATATGATCCCGCCGCTTCTCGTTGGCCTCGTTGACGATCGCCGCCAGGGTGGTGGACTTGCCGCTGCCGGTGGGGCCGGTGACCAGCACCATGCCCTTGGGCAGAAGGGCCAGCCGGGAGATCACGCCCGGCAGGCCCAGCTGCTGGCAGGAGAGGATGGAACTGGGAATCTCCCGGAAGACGGCAGCAATCCCGTTCTTCTGCATGAAGAAGTTGCCGCGGTACCGGGCCAGGCCTGGGATCTCGTAGCCGAAATCCACATCACCGGTCTCTTCGAAGGTCTTGATCTTGTCCTCGGGGACGATCTCGTAGAGCATGGCCTTGAGCTCGTCGTTGTTCAGGACCTTGTACTTGACCCGCTCCATGTCACCCCGGATCCGCAGCACCGGCTGCTGGCCGGAGATCATGTGCAGGTCCGAGGCCCCCTGTTCGTTCATCAGCCGGAAAAAGGCGTCGATCTGGGCCATGCTTCCTCCCTGTTGCGCGTGAGAAGACAAAAATCCAGCCGCCACTGCCGTGGAGAACGGCTGCCTTCCAGTGTAGCGCAGGCGAAAGAGGGGCTGCAAGGCTCGGCCCGGGGATTGGGGCGGACACAGCTGCCGTCGCCCCGGATCCGCGCCCATGGCTTCTTGGCGTTGGGGTGTCCGGCTGGCACACCGGAACGAACGTCGGCTTCATCTGCCCAGGCCCGGCCGAGCCCCTCAGCCGTTGCCCTGGAGCCAAACTCGGTGTCACGGCCAAAGGCTCATCAGGTGCCCAGTACGGCCGCCTGCTCCGGGCGGCATCATCGTCGTCTTCGCGGCGCCGGGCCATCTGCTTCTTGGGGCGGTACTCATGAGTTTCTGCCGCACCTCGGGTGCGGCGCTTTATTTTTCTTAAATAAATTCAAGTGGTTGAGGCTTAGCCTGACGGCTATGGAGGAATGCGCTCCAGTTGTAGCCGTGCTCTGCGAATAACATCAAGGGTTGTGCTGTTCTTCTATATGTGGTCCTTCGGTGGCCTGCGGGATATCGCCTGGGCTGCCCGGGATGCTGCAGGCGAGGCTGCGCCATCTGCTGGCCAGGGCCGGAGAGAGCCGCGGGCGGAGGAGAGAATTCATGACGAGGTGCGGGCGCTGGGCCGCCTGGTGGAGGAGTTGCGGCAGGCGGCTGGCCCGGCGGCGCGGCGAGCGGTCAAAGACCGGATCCGGCAGGCCAGGAGCGCCATCGAGGCCCAGGATGGCGAGCTGAGGCGGCAATTCGCGGCCACGGAGCAAAGGCTTCGGGAGAAATCGGTGCCGGCGGAGATCCTCCAGCGGCACCTGGAGTTTGTGGCAGAATACGAGAGCGGGCAGCGGCAGTTCATGGCCGAGGTGGAGGCGCTTGATCAGGCAGCCACGGCCGGGGAGGAAGACCAGGCCATCCGGCAGCTGCAGGACCGGTTCGAGGCGGCGAAGAGGCGTGTGAAGAGGCCGCGGATCGATTTCAACAACCTGCCGCACCGGGCGGCCGAGCCCACCAAGGCCGAGCCCCGCTTGAAGAAGGAGGATTTCCAGCCGGTCCGGCAGGCGAGCACCATGTCCGCCGAGGAGGCGTTTGCCATGCTCTTCCCCGGCACATTGCTGCCCGAAGCCGGCTATCATCCGGTGGCGCTGCCGCCGGGTATCCGGGTTGCCTCCCTGGGGCACGAAAGCGGCGGGGTGGATTCGGGTCTCGGTGGGGAGGCGGTAGTCGCGGATACGGAGGATGCTTCTTTCGGCCTGAGCCCCGGCGTCCTGCCGCCGGCCGCCGCAGTGCCCCCGGGAGGTCTGCTGCTGGCGCAGCTCAGTGATCTGCCCACCCCGGCCGATTTGGCGCCCTCGGTCGATGTCCAGGTCAGCCCGGCCATTGAGGCCAAGGCGGCGGAGCTGGGCCATGATCCGGTGCGGATCTACGAATGGGTCCGCAACAGCATCGAGTATGCGCCCACCTGGGGCGCCATCCAGGGGGCGGACTATTGCCTGCAGAGCCAGCTGTGCAACGCCTTTGACACCTCGTCGCTTCTCATCGCCCTGTTGCACGCCTCGGACATCCCGGCCCGGTATGTGCTCGGCACCGGCGAGATGGCGGTGGAGCGGTTCATGAGCTGGGTGGGTGACTTCACCGACGCCAACGCGGCCCTCACCTTTGCCCGCTCCGGCGGCATCCCGCTCTCCGGCGTGGTGGCCGGAGGAAAGATCACCCGGGTGCAGTTCGAGCATGTCTGGGTGGAGGCCTGGATCGACTACGTCCCGTCCCGGGGCGCCCGCCACCGTACCGGCCATGGCGACACCTGGGTGCCGCTGGATGCCAGCTTCAAGCAACACACGTACACCCAGGGGCTGGATCTTGCGGCAGCCGTGCCCTTTGACGCCCAGGCTTTTGCCGACCAGATCGTGGCTACCGCCACTATCGACCAGGAGCAGGGCTCGGTGACCGGCGTCGACCAGGCCTTCATCGAGCAGACCATGGCCGATTTCCAGACCCGGGTGGCGAGCCACCTCGAGGCCAACTACCCGAATGCCACGGTGGGGGAGGTCCTGGGCACCAGGACCATCCAGACCGAGACCTATCCGTACCTTCTGGGCACCCTGCCGTACCAGACCGTGGTGGCGGGTGTGAAGTCCAGCGAGCTGCCGGCCAGCCTCCGGCACAGCTTCAGCCTGCGCATCGAGGGCAAGGCGCCGATTTCGTATTCCGCCTCCCTGCCGGAGCTGGCGGGCAAGAAGATCACCCTCTCCTACGCCCCGGCCACCCAGGCGGACGAGGACCTGATCAGCTCCTTTCTGCCGGCTGCCCATGCGGACGGCACGCCCATCACGCCCGAGGAGCTGCCAACCTCCCTGCCGGCCTACCTCATTCAGTTGCGGCCCGAGCTGCGGCTCGACGGCCAGGTGGTGGCCACCGGCGGCGCCGTGACCATGGGCACCACCGAGGACTGCCATCTCACGATGACCTTTCCGGGCAAAGGCGCCTTCCCGGTCCACAACACCATCGAGGCTGGCGACTATGCGGCCATCGCCCTGGATCTGGGCCGGATTGCCCAAGCCCAGTTGGCCGCGGTAAAGGCCAAACTGGAGACCACCAAGGCCCGTTTGGAGGCGCAGGATTTCGCCGGCCTGACCAGGGACGATCTCCTGGGCGACCTGCTTTTCACCACCGCCGTGGGCTATTACGCCGAGTACGATGTCCTGGACTACCTGTCAGCCCGGACCATGCAGGTGAACAACCTGCGGCTGCCCTCCGAGGCCCTGTTCGCCAACGACCTCAAGTTCACGTACTCGTTCTATTCCGGCCGCGCCATCTCCGCCCAGCCCGGCGGCCTGGTGATGGACGTGGACTTCAACACCGTGGTCGCCCAGGCCCGGGACGGCAACAAGGCCACCTTCCTCCAGTTCATGCGCGCCACTGGCCTCACCTCCTCGGCCCTGGAGCACGCCGTGCCCGAGCAGCTCTTCTCGACCCCGGAGAATCCCGCCCAGGGGGTCAG
>JBFMBH010000172.1 GCA_040755095.1 Thermodesulfobacteriota bacterium | reverse complement strand
AGACCTGTGCTGCAAAGGATGACCGACCATGGCGAGGATCCTCTTTGTGACGGCCCGTCCGCCCTATCCCCTGCACCAGGGGATGGCGCTCCGGGTCTTCCACCTGGCCCGGGAAGCGAGCCGCTGCCACGAGGTGCACCTGGCGGCCCGGGGCCTCGATGCCGGCACGGCGGAAGCCCTGGCGGCCAGCGGCGTCTTTGCCGGCCTGCTGCCCCTGCCGGCCCTCGCCGGACCACCGGCCCGCAGCCGCTTCCTCTTTCCCCTGGGCCACCATCTCCTGCGGCGCTACGCCCCGGACCAGTATCGCCGCACGGTGGCCAGCCTGGGTGCCTATGTCCGGCAGGAGGGGATCACCCATGCCGTGGCCGTCACCCTGCCCATGGCAGAGATGATTGCGCCCCTGGCCGGCCCCCGGAAGATCGTGGACGAGTATGACTGTGCCAGCCTCACCATGGAGCGCCGGCTGCGCCAGGACGGCGCGGCCCTGGGGGCCAGGGGCCGGCTGCGCCAGCGCCTGGCCCTGTCGCGGATCCGGCACCAGGAGACGCGGCTGGCCCGCACCTGCCATCTGGTCACCACCATCTCCCCGGCCGATGCCGCGGCCCTCAGCCGGCTGAGCGGCCGGCTGGGCGAGCGGGTGCGGGTCCTGGCCAACGGCGTCGGGGAGGAATGGCTCCGGGAGCCGCCAGCGGTCCGGGAAGAGGAGCGGGCCGTCGCCTTCTGGGGTGCCCTGGACTTCGAGCCCAACCAGCGGGCGCTCCGCTTCTTCTTCGACCAGGTCTATCGGCCGTTCCTGGCCGAGGCCGGGATCACCTGGCACGTCATGGGGAAAAACCCGCCCGCCTGGCTGCAGGCCATGGCCGGCCACCATCCCGGGCTCCGGCTCCGCGGCTTCGTGCCGGACCTGGTGGCCGAGGCGGCCCGCATCCCGCTGGCGGTCAACCCCATGCAGAGCGGCAGCGGCCTCAAGAACAAGGTGCTGGAGGCCTTCTCCCTGCGCCGGCTGGTGATCTCCAGCCGGCTGGGCATGGAGGCCATCGAGGCGCTGCCGGGCGAGCACTACCTGCCGGCAGACAGCCCCCAGGAGATGGCCCGCCTGATCCGCCAGCACCTGGACAGCTGCGAGACCCGGCGCCGGATCGGCGACGCCGCCCGGCGCCTGGTCCAGGAGCGCTACACCTGGGAGCGGATCGGCCAGCGCTTTCTCGTTCTCCTTCAGGAGGCGCAGGCATGAATCTCACCGATCTGCCGGTGGGCCTCATGGGCCTGGGCATCGTCGCCTGGCTGGCCATGGCGATCTTCTTTGTCATCCGGCCGGTGTGGCTGGGGCCCTTCGTGGTCTCGGTCTATTTCCTCATGCCGGTGATCATCTTCCGGCTCATGGGCGGCATGTATCTGCCGGTAGGCCAGCTCCTGGTCATCACCATCGGCCCGATCATCCTCCTGGGTGCCCTGCTCCGGCAGGAGCCGCTGCCCCTGGACGCCCTGGCACCCGTGGCCCTCTATGGCCTGGTCATCCTCCTGTCCATGCTGGTCAACGACGTCGGCATCTGGCAGTACAAGAGCGCCTTCGCGCCGCTCCTCTTCGCCGCCCTCATCGCCCTGGCCATACGGGAGCCGCGCTCCATCCACTATCTGCTGGCCGCCTTCTTCTTCTTCGTGCTGCTCAATACCGTGATCGGCGGCCTGCAGGTGGCCGGCTTCTCCCAGCTCTACCACCTCACCCACAGCGAAGAGGTGGAGGGGAGCGGCTTCCGCCGCGGCACCGGCATCGCCACCCACTTCTCCCAGGTCGGTCTCTACTGCGCCGGCGCCGCACCGCTGCTCCTGGCCCGGGGGCTCGTAGCCGCTCGCCGCTCCCGGCGGCTCCTGTGGCTGGCCAGCACCGTGGTGCCTTTTGCCGGCATCCTCTTCTCGGGCCTGCGGGCCGCCTTCATCGGCATGGCCCTCGGCATCCTCACCGTCTTCCTGAAGTGGGACCTCAAAAAGGCGCCCCAGTATCTGCTGGTGCTGGTGATCCTCGGCGCCCTGGCCACGAGCGCCCTGCCAGTCTTGAAGGAATACTCCGGCAACCTCAAGGCCCACCTCACCACGGTGGACGATTCCGCGGCCGCCCGCCCGCGCCTGGCCATGATGGGGCTGACCCTGTTCGCGGAAAGCCCGGTGGTCGGCCGGGGGCCCGCGTCCTTCAAACGGGTCTTCGGCGGGGTCGGCGATGCCCACAACACCTATGCCAACGTCCTGGCCGACTACGGCCTCCTGGGCCTGCTCGGCTTCGTCTGGGCCAACAGCGCGGCCATTCTCGCCATCCTCCGAACCTGCCAGCGCCGGCAGGACAGCGACCTCTACCCGGCAGGTCTGGGCCTCCTGGGCTGCATGGTAGCGGTCATGTCCGTGGCCTTCTTCCACTCCGTGAACTACATCACCACCTACTGGATCTTTCCGGCCCTGGGGCTGGGCCTGGGCATGCTGCCCCAGAGCCGGACGCCGGCGGCGCCCCCGGACCACCTCTTTGCGGAGCCTGCGCCATGACCTCCATCTGCTTCGTGGGCCTGGACAGCTATCCGGTCCTCAATCCTGCCTGCGGCAGCGCATACGTCGGCGGCGAATCGGTGCAGCAGACCTTGCTGGCCCGGGAATTCGCGCGCCAGGGCTTCTCCGTCAGCATGGTGGTCACGGACTGCGGCCAGCCCGCAGGCGAGATCATCGACGGCATCCGGGTGCTGCCCTGCTACCGGCCCCAGGCCGGGATGCCGGGCCTGCGCTTCCTTTACCCCCGCGCCAGCGGCCTCCTGGCCGCCATGGCCCGGGCCGATGCCGACATCTACTACCAGTCCTGCGCCGGCCTGCCCACTGGCCTTGCCGCCTGGCATTGCCGCCGCCGGGGCCGCTTCTTCGTTTTCCGGGTCGCCCATGACACCGACTGCCTGCCCGGCCGCCAGCTCATCCGGTTCTGGCGGGACAGAAGGCTCTACGAGTACGGCCTGCGGCGCAGCCACCTGGTGGCAGCCCAGAGCCTGACCCAGGCCAGCTGGCTGCGGCAGCACTATGGCCTGGACAGCCCGGTGGTGGACATGGTGGTGGAGATCCCGCCGGAGGTCCCCCGGGAAAGGGATATCGATGTCCTGTGGGTGAACAACCTCCGGCCGTTCAAGCGGCCGGAGCTGGCGGTGGAACTGGCCCGCCGCCTGGCCCCGGCCCGGGTGACCATGATCGGCGGCCCCTGCCTGGGGGCGGAGGCCCTCTACCAGGAGATCGCCCAGACCGCGGCCCAGGTGGCCAACCTGGATTTTCGGGGCTTCATCCCCTACCACCAGGTGAATGCCTTCTACGGCCGGGCCAAGGTCCTGGTCAACACCTCGGACAGCGAAGGCTTCCCCAACTCCTTTCTCCAGGCCTGGGCCCGGGGGACGCCGGTCGTCTCCTTCTTTGACCCGGACGGCCTTCTGGGGCGCCTGGGCCTGGGCCGCCGGCCTCCCGACCTGGACGGCATGGTGGCAGCCGTTTCCGGGCTGCTGGCCGGCGGCGAGGCCCGCGCCGCCATGGGCGAGCGGGGCCGGGCCTTTGTCGAGCAGCACCACGCGCCGGCCGCGGTGGTCCGCCGGTATTGCCGGCTCCTTGCCGAGCGTGGCGCCCGCCTTCCCGGGAGGTGCTGAGATGCCGCGGACCCGGGTGCTGTTTCTCATCCCCTCCCTCGCCGCCTGCGGAGCCGAGGCCCAGCTGGTCACCCTGGTCAACGGCCTGGATCCGGACCGCTTCGCCAAGACCCTGGTGACCTTCGAGCCGGAAAGCGACCTCCTGCCCAGGGTCCGGCAGCCGGAGGTGACGGTGATCCGCCTTGAACGGCGGCGCTGGCTGGATCGGGGCCTGGCCCGGAGCATCGCTGAGGTGATCGACCAGAAGGCCGTGGATGTCGTGCACACCACCCTGCAGATCGCCCTGCTTCACGGCTGGCTGGCCAGCCGTCGCAGCCGGCGGCGACCCCGGCTGGTCAACACCATCCACACCACCAGAAATCGGGACCTCAAGGGGGAGGTCAGCCAACGACTGCTCTGGGGCCCCCTGCAGCGAGCCTGCAGCCGGGTGGTCTTCGTCAGTGAGCGCCAGGCCGAACATTGGCTGAGCCGCTACCCTGGCCTCAAAGAGCGAAGCAGAGTGATCCGCAACGGCGTTGACCCGCAGCACTTCGCTCCCGAATCCTGGCGTCAGGCCGGCCGGTCGCTGCGATCTCGACTGGGGATTTCCCGGGAGGCCCTGGTCGTGGGCTGCCTGGCAGCCTTTCGGCCAGAAAAGGGCCATCAGCTTCTCCTGAAGGCCTTTGCCGGCCTGCCGGAGGATGCGGTCCTGCTCCTGGCCGGGAGTGGCCAGTGTCTGCCGGAGGTCCAGGCGGCGGCCAGCCGGCTGGGCCTGGGTGCCCGAGCTCATTTTCTGGGTCGGATCGAGGAGGTGCGGCCGGTACTGGCAGCCTGCGATCTGACCGTTCTGGCCTCGACTGCCGTGGAAACCTTCTCCATGGCGATGCTGGAATCCCTGTCCATGGCCGTGCCGGTGGTAGCCACTGACATCGGTGGCGCCGCGGAGGCGGTTCTTCCTGGCCGAACCGGGGCGCTGGTACCGGCCGGGGATGCCGCCGCCTTGCGGCAGGCCCTGCTGGCGCTGGGGACGGATCGGCAGCGCGTGCGACACATGGGAGCCGCCGGCCGGCAGCTGGTGCTGGAGCGCTTCACCCACGCGCGCATGATCCAGGCCTTTGCCACTGTGCTGAAGCGCCATCAGGATGGCAGCCCGTGGCTGCCGCTTGCCGGCCACACCCTCCCGCCTGCCCGGTGACGGTCATGTCCACCCTCGACACCCTGCGCGGTCTGTATGTTCGTTTGCCGCCTCCCGTCCGCCGGAGCCTGGCGCCCCTGGCTTCTGTCCTGCCATGGCCGCTGCGCTGGGGCAGCAGCTATCGACGGCTGCGCGCAGCCCTTGCTGGCCATGAGACCAGTGCTGCCTTCGTGGCGGCATGGCAGGAGCGAGCTTTGGCCGAGATCCACGACCTCTGCCTGACGACCGAGGCCTATCGACCGCAGTTGAGTCGTTCCCACACTCTCCGCTCGCCGGCGGAAAAGGCCCAGGCGGTACGGGCGCTGCCGGTCTTGAGCAAGGAGATGGTTCGCCGCTCGCCGGAAGCCTTCCTGGCCAGGCCAGCTTCCACCCTGGACCTGGTCTCCACCAGCGGCTCATCGGGTCAGCCATTCCACTTCTATTTGGACCGCGACCGCGGGGCCAGGGAATGGGCCTTCGTGCACCACATCTGGGGTCACATCGGTTATCACCCCCATGACCGGCGGGCCGTGCTGCGGGGGGTGGCCATTCCGAATGTCGACCGTCAGCCCTGGTCCTTCGACCCCGCCTTGGGAGAGCTTGTGCTGTCGCCCTTCCATCTGGTGCCGCCGGTGATGGACCATTACCTGGAGCAGATCCAGCGCCGCCGGGTACGCTTCCTGCATGGCTACCCATCGGCCCTGGCTATTCTGGCCGGCCACGCCCTGCGGCGGGGCTGGCAGCCGCCATCCTGCCTCAAAGGCGTCCTGCCGGTTTCGGAGACCCTCTGGCCCAGCCAAAGGGAACTGATTCGCCAGGCCTTCCGCCTGCCGATCCTGGCCCTTTACGGCCTGAGCGAGAAGGTGGCCATTGCCGGCGAGCGTCCGAACCGGCCGGGCCACTATGTCTTCGAGCCCCTGTATAGCCTGGTGGAGCTGGTGGACGAAGCCGGCGAGCCGGTCCTGGAGCCGGGGCGGATCGGCAGGCTGGTGGGCACCGGCTTCGTGTCCAAGGGCATGCCCCTGGTCCGGTATGACACGGGCGATGTGGCGGAGCTGGTGCGTGTGGCCTCGCCGAACAGTGGCTGGCGGTTGGAGGTCCGGGGCCTTCGCGCGCGCCGGGCTTTGGAGATGGTGGTAGGCGCCGGCGGCGCCCTCGTCTCCATGACGGCCATCAACATCCATTCCCAGGCCTACTGTCACATCGAGGCCTTTCAGCTGCGCCAGGACAAGCCGGGAGAGGTCACGATCAATGTGGTGCCGGTGAAAGGCGCCAATCGCGGGGACCTGGAGCCCTTTGCTCAGGAAATCCAGAGCAAGGTGGGCCAAGGAATCCGATTCCGACTGGAGCTGGTGGAGGCCCTGCCAGCCGGCGCCCGGGGCAAACGCCTGCTCGTCGACCAGCGCCTGGACTTGGCGACCTTTGGCGGTGGGCCTGTCGCATGACCGCACCCCTCAGAGCCGGCAGAGTGGTCATGGCGGGCACGGCCCTGAACAACCGGGGCGGGGTCGCCTCGGTGCTTCGGGTCTACGATACAGATGGCTTCTTCGGCCAATGGCAGGTGCACTATCTGGCCAGCCATGTGCCTGGTCCGGCAGCGGCCAAGACCCGGGCAGCCTTGGTCACCTGGCTGACCTTCCTGCGACTTCTGGGCCGCCGCCAGGTAGGTCTGGTCCATGTCCACAGCGCCTCCCGGGCCAGCTTCTGGCGTAAAGCGCCCATCCTTCTGGCGGCCCTGGCTGCGAGACGACCCATCGTCTTCCACCTCCACGGCAGCGAGTTCGCCCTGTTCTTCGACCAGAGCCCGCCGCCGGCCAAGGCGCTCATCCGCCTGGTTCTGGATCGAGCAAGCCGTATCGTGGTGCTCTCCAGCGCCTGGCCGGCGGCCCTCCGCCGCCTGACCGGCAACCGCCGCATCAGCGTTGTCTTCAATCCGGTGCCCCGGGCCATCCTGGACGTCGCGCCGGCGGCCGGCCACCGGTGCCCCCGCCGCATCCTCTATCTTGGCCGCCTGGAAGAAAAGAAAGGGGTCTTCGACCTGGTGCGGGCATGTGGCCAGTTGGCCGCCGGCCGGCCGGACCTGGAGCTGGTGCTGGCCGGGGAGGGAGACCAGGAGCCCCTGCGTCAGCTGGCCGCCAACGTGGGCCTGGCCGGTCAGCTGGCCATGCCGGGCTGGATCGAGGGCGACGCCAAGGCCCAGGCCCTGGCCACCGCCGGTCTTTTCGTCCTGCCCTCCTACACGGAATGCATGCCCATGGGCCTGCTCGAGGCCATGGCCGCCGGGCTGCCGGTGGTGGCCACCCCGGTGGGCGGGGTGCCGGATGCGGTCCAGCACGGCGTCGAGGGATTCCTGAGCCCGGTGGGGCAGCCAGAGGCCCTGGCCGCCAGTCTCGCCCCGCTCCTCGACGACCCCGACCTGGGCCGCGCCATGGGGGCCGCCGGCCAGGAGCGCATCCGGCGCCAGTTCGTCTCGGACCGCATCTTCGAACAGCTGGGGGAGATCTACCAGGACCTGGGCGTGCAGCAGCCGCCGCGGCGGCTGCCATGACCGCCGTTTGCGACCGGGCCGCCCTGGCCGGCTCCCTGCAACGCCTGGACGCCTGGTGCCAGGCCCAGGACTACCTGGGCTGGGATGTCTACGACGGCCTCAATTCCCGGCTCCTGGCCGCCACCCCCTTGTACCGCTCCCGCCTGGTGCGCCTCTTGTGGATCCAGCTCTTCAAGCACCTGCCGGTCAATCTCCGGCCCCTGGCCCGGGTGCCCAAGGCCGACAACCCCAAGGCCCTGGCCCTGTTCATCGCCGGGCTGGCGGCCCAGGGCCGGAGCGGCGAGGCGGGCCGCCTGGCCGCCCGGCTCCTGGCCCAGGCCAGCCCGGGATACGGCGCCGGCGCCTGGGGCTACCCCTTCCCCTGGCAGGCCCG
>JBFMBH010000171.1 GCA_040755095.1 Thermodesulfobacteriota bacterium | reverse complement strand
CCGCCGCCCCAGGCACCGCAACGCCCGGCGGACAATCCCTTTGAGCGGATCCTCCGGCAGCCAGCACCGGAGCAGCCGGGGCCGGAAGAGGCCGTGCCACCGGACGTGGAAGACCTCCTGAAGAACCTGCCGGAGAGCGACGATCCGGCCCGGGACCTGGAGGAGATCCTCCGCAACGCCCTGCAAGGCACCCTTGACAGCCAAGGTGGACAATGAAACGCGGCACGCCCCTTGCGATCCTTCTCCTGCTCGTGACCGCCCTGGCGGGCTGCGAGTCCATGACCAGTCAGGACCGGCAGCGCTGGGTGGACATCACCGGCATCTCCGAGCAGATTGTCCGCGCCAAGGAGGAGTCACCGGTGGTGGCCGCCGCCGAGACGGCGCCCGCCGAGACCCCCGGCCCCAAGACCAAGGCCCTGACCGTGGCCAGCGGCGAGGACAATCCCTTTCTGAAGGGCCTGGACGTCAAGACGCCGGAGCGGCTGCCGAAGGTCACCACCGAGGTGGAGCAGGAGGAGGGCGTTCTCCTCAACCTCGACAACACCGATATCTACGAGTTCATCCAGGCCATGGCCGGGTTCCTGGATTTCAACTACATCATCGACCCGGCGGTCAAGGGCGTGGTCAACGTCCGCTCAGCGAAGAAGATCCCGTCCAGCCAGCTCTTCTTCGTCTTCAAGAAGATCCTCAATACCAACGGCCTCGATATCCGCAACGAAGGCGCCTACTACTATATATTCGCGGTGCAAAAGCCCCAGTCCCGCACCATCCAGAGCCCGGACCAGATCGGCACCCTGACCGATTCGCCGCGCATGGTGGTGCAGATCGTGCCGGTGTCCTATCTGGTGCCGGCCGAGGCGGTGAAGCTCCTGGAGCCCCACATCTCGGAGCGGGGCTCCATCGTCGAGGTGCCCAACCAGCACACCCTCATCATCAGCGACTTCGAAAGCAATGTCGTCGACGCCCTGAAGATCCTGTCCATGATGGACATCTCGCCCTTGTCCGGCCTCAAGGTCCGGATGGTGCGGGTGGACAAGGCGCCGCTTTTTGATCTCAAGGACGAGATCGACGAGATCCTGGCTGCCATGAACCTGGCCGGCAAGGATGTGGAGGGGATCTCGGTCATCCCCCTGGAGCGGGTCTCCTCCCTGCTCCTGGTCAGCCGCCACGAATACCTGATCGGCAACGTGGAGGGCTGGATCAAGGAGCTGGACGCCATCCCCTCCGAAGGCCGGGACGACGTCTACATGTACCAGGTGCGCAACTCCGTGGCCTCGGACCTGGCGGAGCTGGTCAGCTCGATCCTGGAAGAGGACGGCGCCGGCACCTCCACCTCCGGGACCGGGAGCGGCACCGGCAGCAGCCGCCGCACCGGCAGCAGCCGCAGCTCCCGGAGCGAGCTGGGCGAGGCGGGCAGCGGCCGGAGCAGCACCCGTGCCCAGGGCCAGAGCCTGTCCTCCCGCAGCAGCCGGACCTCCTCTGGCCTGTCCTCCTCCCGCAGCGGCCGCATGACCGGCGACGGCCAGGACTCCACCCTGGGCAGCCGCAGCAGCCGCACCGGCACCACCACCGGCGGCAGCCGCGGCGGCACCACCACCTTCACCCCCCGCGCCGACAAGCCGCCCCTGGGTCTCGCCGGTGTGCCGACCCTCATCGCCGATGACGACCGCAACATCATCATCATCCGCTCGCAGCCCAGCGACTATCCGAGACTCCTGAAGCTCATCCAACGGCTGGACAACCTGCCCAGCCAGGTGCTGGTGGAGGTGCTGGTGGCGGAGGTCAAGCTGGGCGACGAGTGGCAGCTGGGCCTGGAGTGGTTCCTCAAGGAGCATGCCGACGGCAAGGGCAACTGGCTGCAGCTCGACCACGCCGATCTGGCGTCACCAGGGGCAGACAGCGGCCAGGCCGGCCTCATGTACCGGTTCCTGTCCGACAACGACAAGGTCATGGGCCTCTTGCGCCTCATCGCCGGCCAGACCGATGTCGATATCCTCTCCTCGCCCCAGGTGCTGGTCCTGAACAACGAGACCGCCCGGGTCAACGTCGGCTCCGAGGTGCCGGTGGTCACCGGCGAGATTGTGGACAGCACCACCGGCGAGGTCCCCAACTCCCTCAACCGCAGCATCCAGTACCGGGACACCGGCGTCATCCTGGAGGTGACCCCCAAGATCAATGCCAACGGCATCATCATTTTGGAGGTGTCGCAGCAGGTGAGCAGCCTGTCCAAGACCACCATCAGCGGCATCACCTCGCCGGTGATCGACAAGCGGGAGCTGGAAACCCAGCTGGCCATGCGGGATGGCCAGAGCATCCTCATCGGCGGCCTGATCGGCCGGGACAAAAACGTGACCGAAACCGGCATCCCTATCCTCAAGGACGCGCCGCTGTTCGGCTGGCTGTTCAAATACCGGACCGAGGCGGTCAACCACACCGAGCTTCTGGTGATGATCACCCCGCATGTCATCTCGTCCGAAAACGTGCTGGAGCAGTACGCCAACGCCTTCCACGACCAGGTGCAGACCCTGCGCCAGGAGCTGCGGCGGGGCAACGGCAGTGCCAGCCAGGAGACGGCCGATGCGCCAACTGGTCCTTGACGAGCTGCGGCCCGCCGAGCGGCAGGCCATCCAGGGCTATCTGGCCCAGCATGCCCAACCGGCGGCCATCGAGGGCCTCTTCTGGCTGACCCTGCCGGACGACCTCCTGGCCCCGGCCCAGAGAAGCCATCCGGAGTGCGCGCCCTTCCACCTGGCCATAGAGCTCACCGCCGACGCCTTGCGCTTCGAGCTCCTGGTCCGCACCGGCCACCGCCTGCACTGCCCGTGTATGGCCCACGCCACACCGGCCCAGCGGGACTTCCTGCTGCGCTTCGCCGACCGGCTGGTGGCGGACCTGGACCTGCGCAGCTGACCGCCGGGGTCGCCGAAAACCCTACTTGACAAATGACTAGCACAAGAGTAAACAATCCTGGTCCCAGAGGCCGGCCGGCGGAGACCGCCGTCTGCTGTCTGGCCGCACCAGGGCAGGCGGCAAGGGGGGATGCGCCATGGATCTCGACGATGTCAAAGCCAATCTCACCCTGGACGCCAAGGGCCTGAGCTGCCCGATGCCCCTGCTCAAGACCAAGAAGGCCATGGACCGCCTGGAATCAGGCCAGGTTCTGGAGGTCCTGGGCACCGACCCCGGCAGCAAGAACGACCTCCCCGGCTGGTGTGAGCGTGCAGGCCACACCTATCTGGGGGCTCGGGAAGAGGCGGGGGTGTTCCGGTTCTACATCCGCAAACGGTAGATCGCCCCCCGGGAAGGGCATCCGCGTGCCTGCCGGCGGGCCTTCCCCCCAGACGACGGAGGAAAGCATGGCAAAGAGTCTTGGCATCTTCGTGACAGACGACGGCAACATGCCCCACATCATGGGCATCGTCAAGGCGGCCACGGCGAAAGGCTCGAAGGTGAAGATCTTCTTCACCTGGAAGGGAACCAGGCTGGCCAGGCACCCGGACTTCCCGGCCCTGTGCGCCATGGCCGAGGTGGCCATCTGTGCCGACAGCTACGGCAAGATGGGCTACGACAAGAGCGTACCCCCGGAGGGCCTCACGGAAAAGCAGATGTCCACCCAGGCCCAGCACGGCTACATCATCGAAGGCTGCGACCGCTATCTCACCCTGTAGGGAGGACCTCATGGCCAAAGTCTGTTTCCTGTTCAAGAAGAGCAGCGACGAGCGGGACACGCTGGACGGGATGCGCTCCACCCTCGGCCTGTCCGTCGCCAACCACTACTCCTTCGGCGCGGTCGTCGGCAACCAGCTCGCCCCCTTCGACGACTACAACAAGGAAAACCTGGAATGGATCCGGGACATGGAAGGGGACATGTTCACCGACGTGGCCGCCAACGCCGAGATCAATGGCCTGACCCTGGTCAGCCTGGAAGAGCTGGGCGCCAAGCTCCGGGAGATGGACGTCATCGTCCCGTACGGCGTCAACAACCAGTCCTGACCCTGGCCTCAAGATAGAGCCTCCAGCGAGGAGTGATGCCCATGAAGATCCTGCACGTCTACCGCTCGCAACCCGATGAGGTGGTGCAAAAGCTTGCTGCCATCGTCTCCGAGGGTCATACCGCCGAATCCTTTGACCTCGCCGTGGACGCCCCGGATTACGATCGGCTGGTGGACATGGTGATGGATGCCGACAAGGCCATCTGCTGGTGGTGATGGCAGGCCGGCGCCGGTGAAGAGCTTATCGAGAAAGGCCTCCCTGGGGAGGCCTTTTTTGTTGGGCTCTGCCCGGCCCCCGGCGGCAGCCGATCGGCCCTGCATTTCCCTTGACAGGGTCCGCGAACGGTTCTTAGACTGCCAGCAGCAGGGTCTTGCCGCCCGCCGCCCATGCCCTATGGAAATCATTCCTCCCCCCTCCGAAACATTCTCCCTGGCCCCGGACAAGCTCATGGGCCCGGACGAGGTCGTCGTCCTGGTGGACGATGACGCGGCGATCCGGGAGCCGTTGGCCCTCTACCTGGGCAACCAGGGCTTCCCGGTACTGAGTGCCGCCTCGGCGGCTGGCCTCCTGGAGATCCTCGACCAGCGGCGGGCTGCGCTGGTCATCCTCGACATCGGGCTGCCGGATACCGACGGCCTGTCCCTTCTGCCCCGGATCGTCGGCCGCTACCAGGACCTGGCCATCATCATGCTGACCGGGGTGGTGGACCTGCACGTGGCCCTGGAGTGCATCCGCAAGGGCGCCGACGACTACCTGTCCAAGCCGGTGCAGTTCCACGAGATCCTCCTGGTGGTGAAGCGGGCCCTGGAGAAGCGGCGGCTCGTCATCGACAACCGCCGCTACCAGGAGCAGCTGGAGCGCACCAGCTTCCGCACCGGGCTCCTCCACCAGCTCTCCAACCGGATGAACACGGTCTATCTGTCCACCGTGGAGCTGGACGAGATCCTGCGGGCGGTCCTGGTGGGCATCACCGCCGAGGAGGGCCTGGGGTTCAACCGGGCCTTCCTGGCCCTGTTCGACCAGGACGACACCGTGCTCCGGGGCCGGATGGCCATCGGCCCCTCCTGCCGGGAGGAGGCGGGCCGCATCTGGGACGACATCAAGCAGCAGCGGCTGGGCCTGATGGACATCATCCGGGACTTGGCCGCCTGCCGCCAGGACGACTCGGCGGTCAACCGGGTTATCCGCCAGCTGGCGGTCCCGGTCGCCAGCAGCGACCATATCCTCATCCGGGCCGCCCGGGAGCGCCGGAGCTTCAACATTGTGCAGGGCCAGGGCAACGGCCCGGTGCCGGCCGATCTCATCGGGCTCCTGGGGCACGACTCCTTTGTGGTGGTGCCCCTGTTCTCCCCCAGCCGGGCGCACGGGGTGATCATCGCCGACAACTTCGTCACCCGCCGGCCGGTGAGCGACGAGAACGTCGCCGACCTGGCGATCATCGCCAGCCAGGCCAGCCTGGCCATCGACCAGGCCCAGCTCTATGCCGAGCAGGGACGGCGCATCCAGGAGCTGCAGGACCTGACCCAGGAGCTGGAGAAGAACAAGGATCTTCTGGTCAAGGCCGAGCGCCATGCCGCCCTGGGCCAGGTGGCCGCCCAGCTGGTGCACGCCATCCGCAACCCCATTGCCTCCCTGGGGGGAATGGCCCGGCGGATGCTCAAGACCACTGGCGACAACGAGGTCTGGGGCCGGTATGCCCGGGTGATCGTCAAGGAGTCGGAACGGCTGGAGACCACCCTGGAGGAGATCTTCGATTTCGTGGAGCTGCCGGAGATCAACCCCGAGCCCACCCCCCTCAACACCCTGATCCGCAAGACCATCCTGCTCCTGCAGCCGACGCTGACCCGCCAGGAGATCACCGTGGCCCTGGAGCTGGTGGAGCCGGACCCGGTGCTCCTGGTGGATCCGGTCTACATGAAGCAGGCGGTGCTGCAGATCGCCCGCAACGCCGCCGAGGCCATGCCCGAGGGCGGCACCCTCACGGCCCGCAGCAGGATCGGCGACGATGGCTGGATCCACATCGAGATCGAGGATACCGGTCTTGGCATCGCCGATGCCCACCTGGCCCGGGTGAAGGAGCCCTTCTTCACCACCAAGATGTACGGCACGGGCATGGGCCTGGCCGTGGTGGAGCGGATCGTCTCCAACCACCGGGGCAGCTTCACCATCGGCCCCATGGCCCCCCGGGGCACCCGGGTGCGGATCAACCTGCCCCCGGCCTGACCCGGGCTCCGGGGCCGCGCCCTGACCTGCCGTGCGTATCGTCGCTCCCGCCGGTGCCGGCCTGACCCTTGCCGATCTTCAGCCCACCGCGGGCCGTCCCTCTGCTCCTCCTGGTCAAGACAGCCCCTTCCGCCCCGGCCAGCTGGTGGCGGCCCGGATCCTGGGCCCGGCCGCCGGCGGCGGTCTCCTGCTCGAGATCAACGGCCAAGAGCTCATGGCCGAAACCGATCTCACCCTGCCCGCTGGCCGCAGCCTGTGGCTGCTGGTGCGCCAGGCCGAGCCGGCGGTGGTCCTGTCGCCGGTCCTCCGGGAGGAGGCCCTGGCCGATCTGGGCCGCCAGCTCGCTGCCAGCGCACCGGCCATCGGTCGGATCCTGACCACCCTCCTGGACGAGGGCACCGACCTGCCGGCGCCGCTTGCGGCTCTGCGCCGGGATCTGGCCGCCCTGGCCGCCGACAGCGTGGCGCGGCCCCAGGCCCTGTTGCGCCTCCTGGCCGGCCTCCAGGGACGGACCCCGGGCCCGGAGACCGGCGGCGCAGGGCTTTTGGACCGGCTGACCGAGGGGATCAGCCTGCGGGCCGCCGGCCCCCTGCCCCTCCCCTTGGCCGGCCTGGAGGATCTGCGGGACCTCATGGCCGCCCTGACCACCGCCAACGACCGGCCGGCCACCGACACCCCGGCACCGGTGCTGGCCCTGCCGTTCTGGTTTGCCGGCGGCGCCGGCTGGGGCACCTGGCTCATGACCAGCGGCCAGGCGGCAGGCCAGGCCGGCCGGCCGGGCGTCTCCTGTCTCCTTTTCCAGCTGGCCATGAGCCGCCTGGGCGACGTGGGCCTCAAGGTCACGCTCCAGGGCCAGACCCTGGACGGCGTCTTCACCTTGAGCGACGAGGCCGCCCGCCAGCACCTGGCGCAATCCCTGCCCGCCCTGGAGAAGACCCTGGCCAGCCTCGGCTTTGCACCGGTGCGCCTGGCCGCCCTCCAGAGCGATCGCGCCCCCCTGGCCGCGATCCTGGCCGCCCTGCACCGGGCCAGCGGCGCCCCCGGCACCGGCCTGGTGGACGTCACGGTCTGAGCGGGGCGGCACGCCATTGCCGCAGCTTCGCGCCCGCACCACGGGCAATGGATGGAGCACCGGGCGGTCAGGAGCGCCCCCGATCCTCGCCCCGTTGCCAGGAAAGGTAGACCCCCACAAGGCCAACCAGGATGATGACCAGGTAGGTACCGTGCATGGCGGCCAGGAAGGCCGCGGCATGGGAAGGGATGTAGTCCCGCAGATCCAGGCCGCCGGTGGCCCTGGCGAACAGGATGGCGAAGGCGGCGCCGGAGGAGGCCACGCCCAGGGCCATGCCCATGTTGCGGGCCGTGGCCAGGAGGCCGGCGGAGATCCCCACGTACCGGGGCTCGATGCGGGTGATCACCGAGGCGCTGTTGGGGGACAGGAACATGGCCTGGCCGGCACCCAGGAAGGCCAGGCCCCAGACGACGCCCCAGACGCCGCCGGCCAGGGACAGTCGGGCCAGGCCAGCCAGGCCGATGACGCTCAGCAGGAGACCGCCGGTGGCCAGATGCCGGGAGCCGATGCGGTCGGACAGCCAGCCCGCCGACGGCGCCACCAGCATGGCCACAACCGGCACGGTCATCATCACCAGCCCGGTGCGGGAGGCAGACAGGCCCAGCACCCGCTGCAGGTAGAACGGGGTGAGAAGAAAGACCGAAAAGAGCACGACAAAGGAGATCACGGCCGAGGCCACGGCCATGCTGTAGTAGCGCCGGGAGAAGAGCACCAGGGGCAGGAGCGGCCCGGTCACCCGGCGCTCCACGGCGACGAACAGGCCAAAGGCGGCCAGAGCCAGCAGGCCCAGG
>JBFMBH010000170.1 GCA_040755095.1 Thermodesulfobacteriota bacterium | reverse complement strand
GAAGGCTGACCTGCCCACTTACATGACCGCCGAGCCGGAGGCACTGCCGCCGCTACCGGCCGCACCGGCGGCGAGCGCTGCCTCGCCGCCGGTCCCCGGCAGCGGCAGCCTGGCCGACCTCGAGCGGCGGGAGGTGCTGGCCGCCCTGGAGCGGCACGGCTGGGTGCAGGCCCGGGCCGCCCGCGCTTTGGGCCTCACCGAGCGCCAGATCGGCTACCGGATGCGCAAGTTCGGCATCCTTTCTCCCTACCGCAGCGGCGCCTGAGGCAACGTCCCATCCCGCGGCCGCCGCCAACCCCTTTCCTGCAGGAGTGGACGATGCGCCTTAAGATCCTTCACCTTGGCCTCCTGGGCAGAATCCTCATCGCCGCCATCGGCACCAGCCTGCCCGTGGTGGTAGCCCTGTTCTATTTCGTGCTCACCGGCAACAACAAGGACATCGAGTTTGCGGCCCAGGAGATGCGAGGCAACCGCATCCTGCGACCTCTGGAGACCCTGCTGCGGCTGGTGGCGGACCATGAGCTGGCCCTGGCCGCGCCCGGGGTCCTGGCCGGCGGCGGGGACCGGCAGGCCATCGCCGCTGCCGTCGACCAGGCGCTGGCCGATCTGGCCGCGGCGGACGCCGAGGTGGGCGGCGCGTTGCAGTTCACGGCCGAGGGGCTGGCCGCCCGGGGCCGGGAGCACCTGCGGGTGGAGATCCTGGCCAGGGAATGGCACCAGCTGGCCGCGGAAGCCGGCAGCCTGCCGGCCGCTGCCGGCCGGGAGCGTCACGGCCACCTCATCTCCGATCTCCGAGGCATGATTGCCCATGCCGGCGACACCTCGAACCTGATCCTTGACCCGGATCTGGACAGCTATTACCTCATGGACGTCACCCTCTTGGCCTTGCCCCAGACCCAGGAGCGGCTGGCGGCCATCAGCGCCAGCCTGGCAGCCATGGCCGGCCGCGCCCCCAGCGCCGCCGAGCGGGTGCAGCTGGCGGTGCACGCCGCCTTCCTGCGGGAGGCGGACGGCGGCCGGATCAGCGCCGGCATCGCCACCGCCCTGAACGAGGACCCAGGATTCCACGGTCCCTCACCCTCTCTGGCGCCGGCCGTGGGGCCGGCCCTCAAGGCCTATGAAGAGGCCAACAACGGCTTTGCCGGCCATCTGGAGGCGATGGCCCTGGAGGCAGCTGCCGGCCCGCCGTCCCCGGCGGCACTGGCAGCTGGCGAGGCGGCACGGCAGGCCTCTTTCGCCCTGTGGGCGAAGGCGGCGCAGGAGCTGGATTCCCTTCTGGCCATGCGCATGGCCGCCATCGCCCGTGGCCGCAACACCGCGCTGGCGATCGCTCTGGTGGCCATTTTTGCCATGGGCCTGGGCGCTTTCTTCTACGTGCGGCGCGGGATTGTCATCCGCCTTCAGGGAATGGTGGACTCCCTGTTGCATGTCTCCCAGGGGCTCGACGGCACCGCCGGTGCGGTGGCGGAGGCCAGCCAGGCCCTGGCCTCCGCAGCGGCCGAGCAGGCGGCGGCGGTGGAGGAGACCGGTGCCTCCCTGGAGGAACTGGCGGCCATGACCCGGACCAACACCGAGAATGCCGGCCGGGCGGCGGCGATGGCCCGCGAGGTGCGTGCCACCGCCAGTCGCGGCTGCGAGGCCATGCAGGAGATGCAAGGGGCCATGCAGGCGATCCGGCAGGCCGGGGAGGACATCGCCGGCATCATGCGCACGGTGGACGAAATAGCCTTCCAGACCCACCTGCTGGGGCTGAATGCGGCCGTGGAGGCGGCCCGGGCTGGCGAGGCGGGAACCGGCTTTGCCGTGGTGGCGGACGAGGTGCGGAGCCTGGCTACCAAGAGCAAACGGGCAGCCGAGGACACCGCCCAGCGAGTGGCGAGCACCCGCGTCCGCACCATTGAGGGCGCCAGGACCGCCGAGCGGGTGGCAGCCGTGCTGGCGGAGATCGCCGGGGCGGTGACCCGGATGGAGGCCCTGCTGGCCGAGGTGGGTCAGGCCTCGGAGCAGCAGGATCAGGGTATCGGCCAGATCAGCCAGGCCATGCTGCAGCTGGACCGGATGACCCAGGAGCATGCCACCCAGGCGGAGTCCGCGACCGGCACCGCCGCCGATCTCACCCGCCATGCGGAGGTTCTGCAGGAGACCGGCGGCATCCTGGCCGTCATGGTGGGGGGCAGCTCCGCCGCCGGGGCAGCCCACCTGCCGGCAGCTGGCACACCATGACCCCCGCCTTCAGGGCTGACGAGCCGGGTCGGCGGAGGCTGGCCGCGCTCGCTTGGCCGCCCAGTTCCGCAGCTCGGCAAGGCGCTCCCGGTGGCGCGTCGTCGTCAAGGGGCACACGGGCGTCCGGGGCGATGTGGAGGAGAACCTCCGGCTCTCCCAGGAACGGGCCGATGCCGAGCACGCCCGGGATTTCAACCTCACCCACCCCCACTCCTTCCAGGATCTCCGGCCGGAGGAGCACAACGGCCCGGCCCGGCACTGAAAGGCCGGAGCCCTTCAATCCCTGGCCAGGAAGGCGGCCCGCCACAGCTCCCGGTTCATCCGGGCGATGTGGCGGATGGAGATGCCCTTGGGGCAGGCGCGCTCGCACAGGCCTTCGTTGCCGCACGGGCCGAAGCCCTGGGCGTCCATCTGCCGCACCATGGCGACCACCCGCCGCCGGCGCTCCGGGTCGCCCTGGGGCAGGAGGGCCAGGTGGGAGACCTTGGCACCCACGAACAGCATGGCCGAGGCATTGGGGCAGGCAGCCACGCAGGCGCCGCAGCCGATGCACTGCGCCGCGTCCAGGGCCTCCTCGGCCCGGTCCGGCGGGACAGGCAGGGTGTTGGCCTCCGGAGCGGCTGAGCTTGATACCGACACATAGCCGCCCTCGGCGATGATGGCGTCGAAGGCGCTGCGGTCCACCACCAGGTCCTTGATCAGGGGGAAGGCCCGGGCCCGGAAGGGCTCGACCACCACGGTGCTGCCTGCGGCAAAATGGCGCAGGGAGAGCTGGCACAAGGTGGTGCCCGCCTGCCGGCCGTGGGCCTGGCCGTCCACCACCGCCCCGCAGGTGCCGCAGATCCCCTCCCGGCAGTCGTGGTCGAAGGCGATGGGCTCCTGGCCGGCCAGGATCAGCCGCTCGTTCACCCCGTCGAGCATCTCCAGGAAGGACATGGCGGCGGCCAGGGGGCCGGTGTCGAAATCCTGGAAGGCGCCGGGAGAGCTGGGCCCGGCCTGGCGCCAGATCCGGAGCTTGAGGCTGACGGTCTTCACGCGTAGCTCCTCCGGGATGGCGTGACCGCGGTAAATTCCAGGGGCTCCCGGAACAAGGCCGGCGGCCGGCCGGCGCCGCGGTGCTGCCAGGCCGCCACATGGGCGAAGCCGGCGTCGTCCCGCCGGGCCTCGTTGCCGGCGGTCTGGCTCTCTTCCCGGAAATGGCAGCCGCAGGACTCCCGCCGCGCCAGGGCATCGGTGACCAGAAGCTCGGCCAGCTCCAGATAGTCGGCCACCCGGCCGGCCCGCTCCAGGGTCTGGTTGAGATCCTGGCCCGAGCCGGGCACGGTGAGATCCTGCCAGAAGGCCTCCCGGATGGCCGGGATCTGGCTCAACGCCTCGGTCAGGCCCGCCTCGTTGCGGCTCATGCCGCAGCGGTTCCAGAGCAGAAGCCCAAGCTGGCGGTGGAAGTCGGCAGGCGTGCGGCGGCCGCCGATGGCCAAAAGCCGGGCCAGCCGGTCCCGGACCGCGGCCTCGGCCTCGGCAAAGGCAGGCAGCGAGTCGGCCAGGGGCTGGGGGCCGAGGCGGGAAAGGTAGTCGCCCATGGCTACCGGGATGATGAAGGAGCCGTCCGCCAGGCCCTGCATGAGGGCGGAGGCCCCCAGGCGGTTGGCGCCGTGGTCCGAGAAGTTCGCCTCGCCGAGGACAAAGAGGCCGGACACGGTGCTCATGAGGTGGTAATCCACCCACAGGCCGCCCATGGTGTAGTGCACCGCCGGGAAGATGGTCATGGGCTCGGCCAGGGGATCGACACCGGTGATCTTCTCGTACATGTGGAAGAGGTTGCCGTACTTGCCCATGATGGCGGCTGTCCCCTCCCGGGCCTTGGACTCGGCAAAGTCCAGAAAGACGGCCTGGCCGGTCTCTCCCACCCCTTTGCCCTGATCGCATTGCTCCTTGACACTCCGGGAGGCCACGTCCCGGGGCACCAGGTTGCCAAAGGACGGGTAGCGCCGCTCGAGAAAGTAGTCCCGCTCCCCCTCGGGGATGGCGGCCGGCGGCCGCCGGTCGCCGGCTTGGGCCGGCACCCAGACCCGGCCATCGTTTCTGAGGCTCTCGCTCATCAGGGTCAGCTTGGACTGATGGTCGCCGTGCACCGGGATGCAGGTGGGATGGATCTGGACAAAGCAGGGGTTGGCGAAGGCCGCCCCCCTTTTGTAGGCCCGCCAGATGGCGGTGGCGTTGGCCGAGGCGGCGTTGGTGGACAGGAAGTAGACATTGCCGTAGCCGCCGGTGGCCAGGATCACGGCGTGGGCCGCGTGCCGGCGCACCGCGCCGGTGATGAGGTGGCGAGTCACGATCCCTTGCGCCCGGCCGGCCGCCACCACCAGATCCAGCATCTCGGTCCGGGGATGGAGGTGGACGGTGCCGGCCTTGACCTGCCGCATGAGCGCGCCGTAGGCACCGAGCAGAAGCTGCTGGCCGGTCTGGCCCCGGGCGTAGAAGGTGCGGGCCACCTGGGTGCCGCCAAAGGAGCGGGTGGCGAGAAGGCCGCCATACTCCCGGGCAAAGGGAACCCCCTGGGCGGTGCAGTGGTCGATGATGCGGTTGGCGATCTGGGCCAGCCGGAAGACATTGGCCTCCCGGGCCCGGAAATCGCCCCCTTTGATGGTGTCGTCGAACAGGCGGCGGATGCTGTCCCCGTCGTTGCGGTAGTTCTTGGCGGCGTTGATGCCGCCCTGGGCCGCGATGCTGTGCGCCCGGCGGGGGCTGTCCTGGAGGCAGAAGGCGTCCACCCGGTAGCCCAGCTCCCCCAGCGAGGCGGCGGCCGAGGCGCCGGCCAGGCCGGTGCCGACCACGATGATCCGGAAGCCGCGGCGGTTGGCCGGGTTGACGAGGCGGGCCTCGAAGCGGCAGCGGTCCCATTTCTCCGCCAGCGGGCCGGCCGGGATGCGGCTGTCGAGGGGCATGGCATATCCTCGGCGGTGACGGTGGATGAACGGTTGGTATCGGCACCGGCGGTCCGATCGCGGCCGGTCAGCGCAGAAAGGAGCGGCTGGCCAGGATCAGGATCGGAATGAGCATGAACAGACCGCCGGTGCCGAGGGCCCCGGCCAGGCTGGCCTGGCGGATGAGGGCGCTGTAGCCCGGATGACTGAGGCCCAGGGTCTGGAACAGGCTCCAGAAGCCGTGGCTGACATGGACGGTCAGGGCCGCCACGGCCAGGAGATAGAAGGCGGCCCGGGGCGGCACCTGCAGGGCGGCCACCACCTGGGCGGCCAGGGGCGAGGGGCTGGCGGCGAAACGGAAGTCGGCCAGATGGACGACCAGGAAGACCAGGATGAGAAGACCGGTAAAGGGCATGGTGCCGGAGGACAGGCGCCCGCGCAAGGCTGCCGGCACGGCGTAGCGGCAGGGTCGGGCAGCCAGGCTGTCCACCCACAGCCAGGCGGCGAAGACGGCATGCGCCACAAGGGCGCCGGCCAAGGCCAGCTCCAGGAGCGCCAGAAGGGGCCCCAGGCTGTGGAGCCCGGCGTGGTAGGCGTTGAAGGTCGCGGCCCCCAGGAAGGTCACCAGGCTGCCGGCCAGGTGCAGGGCCAGAAACAAGGCCAGGACCGCACCGCTGGCGGCCACCACGGCTTTTCTGCCAATGGAGCTGCCGAGGAGGATCTGGAGGAGCGTCATGGATCGACCTGCGCCAGAGGGGGGTGTTCCGACCGGGAACCGGGGATGACCTTGCAGCATACCCCGACCCCGTGGTACCACACAACAAGCATCGCCCTGACCCCTGTCCCCAGAGAGGCAGCCGGCATGGGAAGCCACCCCCTCATTCCGCCCCACGGGGGCTTCCGGCGCCTGGCCCCGACTCCGCCGGAGGGCCGCCTCCTTCCGGATTGCCTGCCATGAGCATCGCCGCTGGCGCCGACATCGCGGTTCTGATGCGGCGGACCCGCCTGCCGGAGTCGGCTACCCACCTGGTCCTGGTGCGCCATGGCGCGGTGCACAACCCGAAGAACGTTCTCTACGGCCGCCTGCCCCGCTTTCCCCTGGCAGCGGCTGGTCGCAGCCAGGCGCTGGCCGCGGCCTTGGCCCTGGCGGCCACGCCCCTGGCGGCCCTCTACTCGAGCCCGCTGCTCCGGGCCCGCCAGACCGCGGCTGCCATCCGGGAGCGGCAGCCGGGTCTGAGCCTTGCCCTCTGCCACCTCCTCACCGACGTCGCCAGCCCGCATCAGGGTCGGCCCGGCGCCGAGGTGGATGCCCTGCCGGACAATGTCTACCAGGACAGCCGGCCGCCCTTCGAGACGCCCGCCGACGTGCTCGGCCGCCTCATCCGCTTCCTCGGCCAGGTGCGCCGCCGCCATTCCGGGCAATGGGTGGCCGCGGTCAGCCACGGCGACCCCATCGCCTTCCTCATCCTGTGGGCCCACGGCCAGCCGCCCAGTGCCGCCGGCAAGACCGGCCTGGCCCCCTGGGGCATCCCTGGCGGGTACCCGGGGCCCGGCTCCATCACCACCTTGACCCTGCCCGTGGAAGGGGAGGTGACCCCCCTGGCGGTGCACCATCAGCGGCCTGGCTGAGGCAGCGGCCGGCGCCGCAGCTCGACGGGCGTGCCGATGGCAAGCCCCAGGGCGCCTGCGGCATGGCCGTTGCGCACCGCAATCTCCAGAAGATTCCGGCTGTTGACCAGCACGAGGGGCGCGCCTTCGGTCACCGCCGCATAGCAGGTCTGGGGGCTGCCCAGGGACCGGCCGCGGCAGACCGCCTCCAGGGTCGCTCCCTCATGGCCGGCCAGCAAAGCCTGGCCATGGGCCGGGGTGAGGTTGGTGGCGCAGTTGCCGAAATGGTCGATGGCGATGATCTCGCCGGCGGCCTCGCCGGCCAGGAGGTCCAGCCGCGGCTCGGGCCAGGCCAGCTGCACCAGGGAGTCGGGGGACACGGGGCTGCCCACCGCGGCGAGTGGCCAGCCGCTGGCCAGGCGCGCCGCCACCGGCGCCAGGAGGTCCCGGCCGTGGAAGGTCCGGGACAGGGACGACAGGTACAGCTCCGGCCGGTCCAGGGCCACCGCCTGGTCGGCCGGCGCCTGCCGGAGGACCGGGGAGAGAAGGCCGTTGTCCGGGGCGAGGAAGGTCTGGCCGGCCGCCGCCACCGCCACCACCCGGCGGTCGCTGCCCACCCCCGGATCCACCACCGCCACGTGCACGGTGCCGGCCGGGAAGTAGCGGAAGGCGGCGGCCAGGACGAGGCCGGCCTGCCGGATGTCCTGGGGCGGCACCAGGTGGCTGAGATCGACCACAGTCGTTCCGGGGGCGAGGCCCAGGATCACCCCTTTCATGATCCCTGCGAACCCGTCCGCCAGGCCGAAGTCCGTGGTCAGGGTGATGATGGCGGCCACGGCTCTTCCTGTCCCTCTTCCGGCTGCCGCTCCGGCTGGCGCTGGTGCCGTTGGCGCAGCCGCTCCAGGAGCTGCCGCTGCTGTTCATCCAGCTGGCGCCTCTTCAGCTCCTCCTGGCGCATGGCGTCTTCCTGGCGCTGTTGCCGCTCCAGCTGCTCCTGGCGGAACCGGTCCGCCTGCTCCTGCTGCCGCCGCTCCATCTCCTGCAGCCGCCGCAGCTGCTCCTGCTGCCGGTCCTCCATCTCCTGCTGCCGGCGCTCCAGGTCCTGGAGCTGGCGCCGCTCCGCCTCCTCCTGCCGGCGGCGCAGCTCTTCCCGCTGCCGCCGCAGCCGCTCGGCCATCTCCTCCTGCTGCGGGCCCGCCTCCTGGCGGCGCAGGGCCGGTGCCGGCCGCGGCTCCTGCAACGGCAAGGCCTCGGGGACCGATGCCGGTGCCTGCTCCTGGCGGTCTCCGGCCTGCGGCCGCTGGTCCTGGGGCCGCGGCCGGCGCACCCGCTCCGGCTGCGGCGGCTCCTCGCCTGGCGGTGGCGGCA
>JBFMBH010000169.1 GCA_040755095.1 Thermodesulfobacteriota bacterium | reverse complement strand
GCCGGGCCCGGGCTGGCCGGGCCGCGAGCTGCGGCCGGCGGCCTGCCGCCACTCCGAGGCGGAGTGCGGCCGGCGGCGGGGAGCGGCGTGGGGGGGGGGGCCGTGGAAGACAAAGCCCTGTTCCCGGGCCTTCAGGTACCGGGACAGATCCTCGTAGGCCTGCTGCACCTGACGGAAGGCGGAGGTGTCTACCGGCGCCAGGGTGCCGGCACGGCCGGTGATCACGTCCGGGTGGGTCTCCAGGGCCCGCTGGCGATAGGCCTTGCGCACCCCGGCCAGCTGCAGATACTCCAGAAACTGGCGGTTGATGTCGAGATGGTCGCCGAAAAGAATGGTGCACGCCTCGAAGAGCTGGGTTTCAGCCATTCCCTGCATGCGGAAAGCTCCTGACCGGCCCTCTGGAGGGCGGCGCGGTCGACAACTGCTCGGTTTTCGAAGGTAACCCCTTGAGGGGACGGAAAAATCCTTGACAATAATAGCCGGGTCGGCCTTGGGGATCAAGGGGTGATCGCTCTTGGGAGCGGCCCCTGGGTCAGGATTTGCCGAACCAGCTGGCACGGCTCGGTCTGGCAAAACACGGTAACCAGGTCGCCGGCTTCCAGGACAGTGCTGCCGTGGGGGATCAGTACCTGGCCTTGGCGCGAGACCGAGACCACCGTGGCGGCAGCCGGCAGCTGGATGTCGGCCAGGCGCTTGCCGCCGCATGGGGATCCCGGGGGGATCCAGACGTCGATGAACCCCACGCCGGCGACCTTCCGCAGCGTCATCCGCTCCCGCAGGTGCTGGGTCCTTTGCTTGTGCATGAGGCCGACCTCGTAGGCCCGCAGGATGTCGCTGCGGCTGATGAGGCCCAGGAGCTTGCCGGGGGCGTGCCGGGAGACCACCGGCAGCCGGGCCAGGTCCCGGGGGGCCATCTTGCGGATGGCCGACCAGACCGGCTCATCCGGGAAGACGGTCACCGGGCTGGGCGTCGCCACATCCTTCACCTTGAGCTGGCGGATGTTGACGTCCGGCCGGGCCAGGGCCCTCTCCATGTCCTGCAAGGTGATGATGCCGTAGAGGTCCTCGTCATTGGCCATCACAGGGAAGCCCACGAGATGGGTCTCCTGAAAGGCGACGAAGGTTTCGGCCACCGACTGGTCCATGTGCACGGTGACCGGATGGGCGTTCATCACCTCCTCCACCACCACCCCCTGCATGACATCCAGGTCCCGTCCCTGGTCGAAGCGGATGCCTCGCCTGGTCAGCCGCATGGTGTAGATGGAGTCGGGGTGGAGCCACTGGGCCAGGGACGAAGCGACGAGGCCGGCGGCCATGAGCGGCAGGATCAGGTGGTAGTCATTGCTCATCTCGAAGACGATGAGCATGGCGGTGAAAGGCGCCCGGGCGGTGGCGGAGAACACCGCGGCCATGCCGACCAGGGCATAGGCCCCCACCTCGCCGGCGATTTGGGGAAAGAAGGTGCCGGCCAGATGGCCGAAGAAGCCCCCCAGCATCGCGCCGGTGAAGAGCGACGGCGCGAAAACGCCCCCCGAGTTGCCGGAGCCCAGGGTACAGGAGGTGGCCAGAGGCTTGACCAGGATGAGCAGGGCCAACAGCCAGAAGGGGGCCCGGCCCTGCAGGACCTCCTCGATGAAGGGGAAGCCCGAGCCATAAACATGGGGCATGTTGCCGATCAGGGGGCTGCCTGGCTCCAGTCCGTCGACGCCGGGAAAGAGGCGGCCCGGCACCTGCAGATAGATGAGGCCGACCAGGCCCAGCAGCACCGCTCCCACGGCGGGCTTGAGGTTGTCGTTGCACCGCCAGCGGTCGAAGGCCCCCTCGAAGGCGTTGAGCATCCGGATGAAGAGGATGCCCACCAGGGCGGCCAGGACCCCCAGCGCCCCGTACAGGAGGATCTCCCAGGGCGAGGCCATGGTGTAGGTCGGCACCTGGAAGGCAGGCCGGTCGCCCAGAAACACCCGGCTGACGATGGCCGCTGACACCGCCGACAGGACGACGTTGCCGAACATGATCACCTGCATCTGGCCCAGGAGGACCTCGGTGGCAAAGGCGACGCCGGCGATGGGCGCGTTGAAGGTGGCGGCAATGCCGGCCGCCGCCCCGCAGGCCACCAGGTTCTTGATCCGCTCATCGGAGAGGTGGAAAAGCTGTCCCACCGAGGAGCCCAGGGCCGACCCGACCTGGACGATGGGGCCCTCCCGTCCGGCCGAGCCACCGGTACCGATGCACAACGCCGAGGCAATGATCTTGGCGATGGCCACCCGCGGCCGGATGCGCCCGCCCCGGAGGAGCAGGGCCTGCAAGACCTCAGGCACACCATGGCCTTTGGCCTCGATGGCAAAGTTGGTGATGATGGGCCCCACGATGAGGGCGCCGGCAGCCGGCACAAGAAGGTACAGCCAGGCCTTGACGGCCGGCACCAGCTGGCCGGCCGAGAGGTAGCACAGAGACTGGATGCTGGCGATGAGCCGGATGAAGAGCAC
This sequence comes from Thermodesulfobacteriota bacterium, assembly GCA_040755095.1. Classification (NCBI taxonomy): domain Bacteria; kingdom Pseudomonadati; phylum Thermodesulfobacteriota; species Thermodesulfobacteriota bacterium. The sequence goes on along the minus strand of JBFMBH010000169.1, from coordinate 5,853 downwards.
CGCGGCAAGGCCGGTACCGGCGCCTACGGCAGCGGCCATCACCACCAGGAGCATGCCTTCCCTGGGGGCGAGGCGATCCACAAGGTCAATGAGCTTGGGTTGTGCCATGATCCACTTGGCCAGTCTGGAGGGGAGGGGACGAAAGGCACTCTGTCTCTACTCGTGGCTGCCGCAATTGTCGAGGGAAAAGCGTGCTGCCCCGGCAGACCGGCGCGAGGCGACTGCCGCGCCCCATCCTTTCCCGTTGACAAGGTCTGGCGTTGCGGATAGGATCCGCGTTTACCTCTGAAGGAACAGGGCCTATAGCTCAGCTGGTAGAGCCACCGGCTCATAACCGGTCGGTCCCTGGTTCGAGTCCAGGTGGGCCCACCACGAAACGCCATGTTGTCCACGGATCTCGACAGAAGGGTGCCAGTTGCCGGCGGGGTGGATACCCCGGCGAGGGGGGTGACCGAGGTGTAGCCGGGTTGGGCTACGCCTTTTTTGTTTTCCGGCCCGGGGCCGGAGATGAGGACTACCAGCGAGGGAGAGACCTTGAAGGAAAAAATCCAGAGGCTCACGGAGCTGCAGGAGATTGACCTGCGGATCAAAGGGGTGGAAGCGGAGATGGCCAAGGGCCCGGCGGAGCTGGAGGCCAGACGGACGCGGCTGGAGGAGCGGCGGCAGGCGGTGGAGGCCCTGAAGGAGCGGGGAGAGGCCATTGCCCGCCGGAAACGGGAGCTGGAGGCCGAGACCGCGGATGAGCTGGAGCGGATTCGCGACCGGCAGGGGAAGCTCATGCGGGTGCAGACCAACCGGGAGCATCAGAGCCTTCTCAAGGAGATCGAGGACGCCAAGAAGGCCAACCGGGGACGGGAGGAAGAGGTCCTGGGCCTGATGGACGAGGCGGAGCGCTTGGCAGCCAGCCTGACCGAAGAGGAGAGCCACTGCGCCGAGGAGGAGGCTCTGCTCGGGCAGGACGAGACGCGCGTCCAGGAAGAGCTGGCGGCGCTGGCGGTCCGGAAGGCGGATCTCGCCGAGGAGCGCGGCCGCAAACAGGACGAGGTTTCAAGGGAGCTTCTGTCCAAGTACGAGATGCTGCGCCACCGCCGCAACGGCATGGCCACGGTGCCCGTGGTGCGGGGGGTCTGCCAGGGCTGCTTCATGAACCTGCCGCCCCAGTTGTTCAATCAGCTCATGCGGGCCACCGCCCTCATCGCCTGCCCCAACTGCCAGCGCATCATCTATTATCAGGATCCGGCGGCGGACCAGGCGTGAGCGCCCCGGAAGCTCCCACCCTGGCAGCGGTGCTGGCCGTCCTCGCCGGCCGGCTGCCGGACAGCCTCTTGGGCGAATACTTCCCGGACGCCGCCCCGGCGCACATCCGCCAGCTCCTGCGCCAGGGGGCCGGCAGCCGGGAGGAGGCGCCAGCCCCCCTCCCTGCGGCCAAGCCGGCAGCACCAATCGGCCGGCTGACCATCTCCACGGATGGCGCCTCCAAGAACAACCCCGGGCCAGCCGGCGCCGGGGCGGTGATCGAGGACGCCCAGGGCAACCGGCTGGCGGAGGTCAGCCGCTTTCTCGGCATCTGCACCAACAACGTCGCCGAGTACCAGGCCGTGCTCCTGGGCCTGGCCGAGGCCAGTCGGCTGGGCGCGCAGGAGGTCCTGGTGCGGGTGGACTCGGAGCTTCTGGCCCGCCAGGTGGCTGGTGTCTATCGGGTGAAGGACGTCAAGCTCCAGCCCCTCTATGCCCAGGTCATGGCCCGCCTGCGGCGCTTTGCCCGCTACGAGGTCCGGCACGTGCCCCGAGAGCAGAACCAGGCCGCGGACGCGTTGGCGAACCGGGCAGTCCGGGAGGCGGGGAGATCGAAAAGCAACTAGCCAATTTCGAACAAGGAATGTCCAATATCGAAGGGACAGGAAGTTGATCTTTCCGGAAAGAGCCCAACCGGTCCCTTCTTCGGTTGGACATTCCTTGTTGGACATTCGATATTCTCTTTATGGAGCGGGTGCATGATCGCCGGCGCTCTTGCCGGAGGAAAGTCCGAACTCCACAGGGCGGGGTGGTTGGTAACACCAACTGGGGGCAACCCTAAGGAAAGTGCCACAGAAAACATACCGCCGGCTGCTTGCGGCCGGTAAGGGTGAAAAGGCGAGGTAAGAGCTCACCGCCTCCGTGGTGACACGGAGGGCATGGCAAACCCCACCTGGAGCAAGACCAAATAGGGAAACGCTTGAGGGCTGCCCGTCCGATGTTTCCGGGTCGGTCGCACGAGGTGCCGGGTGACCGGCATCCCAGAGAAATGATCATGGTCCACCCGCGGGTGGATACAGAATTCGGCTTATAGCCCGCTCCATATTCCTTCTGCCCTGCCGGCGGCCGCTGCCGGCGCCCAGCCATCATGAGGGCCGCCGCCATCATCCCGGCTGCCGGCAGCGGCCTGCGGCTGGGCCATCCCCTGCCCAAGCAGTTCCTGCCCCTGGCCGGCCGGCCTCTCCTGGCCCATGCCCTGGCGGCCTTCGCCGCCACGCCGGCCGTGACCGAGGTGGTGGTCGTGGCGCCGGCGGACCATTGCCAGCGCACCGAGGAGCTGGTGCGGCAGGGCGGTTTTGCCAAGGTCAGCCGGGTGGTCGCCGGCGGCGCCCAGCGCCAGGATTCGGTGGCGGCGGGCCTGGCGGCCCTGGATCCGGCGGTGGAGCTGGTGGCCGTCCATGACGGCGCCCGGCCCCTGGTGACGCCGGAGCTGATCGGGGCCTGCCTGGCGGCGGCCAGCCAGCACGGAGCCGCCATCGCCGCGGTGCCGGTGAAGGATACCCTGAAGGCAGTGGCCGGCGAGCGCATCCAGGCCACCGTCGACCGCAGCGGGCTGTGGCAGGCCCAGACCCCCCAGGCAGCCCGGCGGCCGCTTCTGGAGGCGGCCTTTGCCCGGGCCGCGGCCACCGGCTTTGCGGCCACCGACGAAGCCGCCCTGCTGGAGCACCTGGGGGTGCCGGTGGCGGTGGTGCCGGGCAGCGAGACCAACCTCAAGGTGACCCGGCCGGAGGATCTGCTGGTGGCCGAGGCCCTGCTCCAGTCCCGACAGGCGAGCATGATCGATGACCTGCGCGTAGGCTCCGGCTTCGATGCCCACCGCCTGGTGACGGATCGCCCCCTGGTCCTGGGCGGGGTCACCATTCCGCACTCCCATGGCCTGCTCGGCCATTCCGACGCCGATGTCCTCACCCATGCCCTCATGGATGCCATCCTGGGAGCCCTCGGTGCCGGCGACCTGGGCCGCCATTTCCCGGACACCGATCCCCGCTTCCGGGGCATCCGCAGCATTCTCCTCCTGGAAGAGGTGATGGCCCTGGCGCACGGCCAGGGGGTTGTCCTGGCGAACGCCGATGTCACGGTCATTGCCCAGGCTCCGAAGCTGGTCCCCCATTTCCCGGCCATGGCCGCGGTGCTGGCGGCCGCCTGCCAGGTGCCGGCAGCACGCATCAACCTCAAGGCCACCACCACCGAGGGCCTGGGCTTTGCCGGCCGGCAGGAGGGGATCGCCGCCCAGGCGGTGGTGCTCCTGGGACGCCGGGACAGGGCCGGGGCCACTTTTTGAGGAGGGAGAAGCATGAGCGACGAGACCAGAGACTACGGCTGGGATGCCGGACTGGGGCTCACCCTGTTGGCCAAGCTGCGGGAGGACCTCAAGACCGCCACCCGTGGCCGGGACGAGCTGCGGAAGAACACCATCCGCATCATCATGGGCGAGTTTCCCAAGCTCACGGTGCCCATCACCCTGGAAAGCGGCAAGAAGACCACCCGGCCCAAGCGGCCCGAGGAGATCACCGACAGCGACATCCTGGGGGTGATCCGGGGCCTGGTGAAGAGCGAGCGCTACACCCTGGAGCTGAAGAAGGAGGCTTCATCCCCGTATCTGGCGGCCCTGGAATCTTACCTGCCGGCCATGGCCAGCCGGGAGACCATCGCCGCCTGGGTCACCGCCAACGTCGATCTCTCCAAGCTCAAGGGCCCCATGCAGGCCATGGGCCCGGTGATGAAGCATTTCGGCCAGCAGGCGGACGGCACCCTGGTCCGAGCGGTGCTCGAAGAGCTGACCAAGGCCCGGGGCTGAGCGGACGCTTCCGCCCGCTCGCTGGCCTCCTGCCGGGCTTTGCGGCCTTGCGGCCGGCGTCCTTTTTCGGTTTGACAGAAGAGGGCCGGCGGGCCGTACAATGGTGGGAAGGGATTCCGGCGGAGGAGACGGTGCCAGCAGTTGCCGTCATGTCTGCCCGCAACAGCGTGCAAGGAGGGAGGCACAATGGGCAAGGGTACGGTTTCGGTGCGGAAGCTTCTTTTCAGTGGCTTTGGCCTGGTGATCGTGGTCGTCCTGGGGCTGGGCGGGTTCACGTTTTTCGAGTTTGACGACAACCTGCAGGAGGTCGGGCTGCTTCTGGACCAGGACGTGCCGGCCCTGGTGCAGGTGGACCGGGCCCGGATGGGTGTGCTTGCCATGCGCCGCTTCGAGAAGAGCCTCTTCCTGCGCATCGGCCAGCGGGACAAGATGGAGCAGGCCGTGAAGGAGCACGGCCAGGCAGCAGCAGAGGCCAGGGAGGCGGTTGCCGCCCTGCAGGCCGTGGTGGCCGTCGACGAGGACCTGTCGGCCCAGGACCGAGAGGCGGTGGGAAGCCTGCAGGCCCTCTTGGAGGGCTACCTGGCCGTGTATGGCGAGGTGGCCGGCACGGTGAAGGCAGACGCCAGCCTCACCCCCCAGAAGGCCGACGATCTCATGGCCCCGGCCGTTGCCAAGGCCCGGGAGATGGACAAGATCTTGAGCTCCCTGCACGCCAGAATCCAGGCCATGGTGGCCGAAGAGGGCGCCGGCTTCCGGGAGCACACCCGCGGCGCGCAGCTGATTCTGATCGTGCTCACGGCCGTGGCCCTGGCGGCGGCCCTGGCCGCCGCCGCCCTCATCATCCGCCGGGTCAGCGGCGCGCTGGGGCAGGCGGTGGAGCACCTGGCCACCGCGGCTCAGCAGATGACGACTGCGGTGGCAGAGATCAGCACCGGCAGCCGCACCCTGGCCGAGGGGGCCTCGGAGCAGGCCGCCGGCATCGAAGAGACTTCCTCGTCCATGACCGAGATGGCCTCCCAGACCCGCCGCAACGCCGAGAACGCCGGTGCCGCCGACGGGATCATGCGCCAGACCACCACCGTGGTCGGCGAGGCGGCCCGGAGCATGGGGGAGCTGACCGAGGCCATGGCCGAGATCAACAAGGCCAGCGAGGAGACCTCCAAGATCGTCAAGACCATCGACGAGATCGCCTTCCAGACCAATCTCCTGGCCCTCAATGCGGCGGTGGAGGCAGCCCGGGCCGGCGAGGCCGGCGCCGGCTTCGCCGTGGTGGCGGAGGAGGTGCGCAACCTCGCCATGCGCAGTGCCGAGGCGGCCAAGAATACCGCCAGCCTCATCGAGGGCACGGTGCAGAAGGTGGAGGAGGGCTCGCAGCTGGTGGCCCGCACCAACCAGGACTTCGGCAAGGTGCAAGACGGGGTCAAGAAGGTGGGGGATCTGGTGGGCGAGATCTCCGCCGCCAGCCGGGAGCAGGCGGACGGCATCGATCAGGTGAACCGGGCCATCGCCGAGATGGACTCGGTGGTGCAGCGGGTGGCGGCCAGCGCCGAGGAATCCGCCTCAGCCGCCGAATCCCTGACCGCCCAGACTGTGGCCCTGCGGGACGTGGTAGGGGATCTTGCCGGCCTGGCCGGGGTGGGCGCTCAGCCGGCACCGGCGGAGCCCCCGAAGGCCCGCCAGGAGGTCAAGGTCAAGGTGGCGGCTGCCCCGGCCAAGCCGAAGGCGGTGGCCGCCCGCCGGCCCGCCAAGGCGGCACCGGC
>JBFMBH010000168.1 GCA_040755095.1 Thermodesulfobacteriota bacterium | reverse complement strand
CCAGGCGCTTTGCCGCCGAGGCGGAGAGCCGCCGGGCCTGCCTGCGGCTCTCCGCCTCGGTGCCGGGGAACGGGCTGTGCGCCTTCATCACCCCCAGCATCGACGTGGTGGTGGAGGGGGGCTCCCAGGACGGGGCCGCAAAAGGTGCCTTCGGCGGTTTCCTGGGGGTGTTCAAGGGCCGCAACCGGGAGGGGATGCGGGTGGACGGCTCCACCGGCAAGAGCTTTGCCTACGGCGCCATCCGGGGCTGTCTCATGGTCCAGAACCTGGCCGACTCCCGGGCCTCGATCCGCATGTCCGGGGCAGACGTGGTCTTCGGCGGCCGGCTTACCACCCCGCTCCGGGACGAAGAAGGCAATCTCGCCTCCCGGGCCCATCTCAAGGGCTTTGCCTTCGAGTACATGACCGGCGGCCGGGCGGTGGTGCTGGGTGACCCCGGCCCCTGGATCTGCGCCGGCATGACCGGCGGCGTCATCTACCAGTGCCTCTACCCGGAACTGGGCCTCGATGAGGCTGCCCTGACCCGCCGCCTGGCCCGGGGCGCCAACGTCTTCATCGAGCCCCTCACCGACCAGGGCGCCGCCGACATCGGCGAGCTCTTGGCCCGCTACATCCGGGAGCTGGAGCAAGGCTTCCAGCCCGAGGAGGCGGCCGCGGTAGCCGCCCTCCTGGCCCAGGCCCGGGAGCGCTTCGTCATGATCGTGCCCAAGGCGCTGAAGCCGGCGTCGGCGGAGTAAGGCGGTTTTCAACAGCAGATGACCGCCGGGCAAGCCGAGCCAGGGTGCAGCCGCACCGCCCGCCCCCATCCTGCCCACTGAAGCAGATGCAAGATTCATCGCCAAGACCTGCGGACCAGAAGGGAGCGTATTGGAACCTCCTGCTTTTTTGTTGTAGCGTATTTCTCATGTTGTTTCTTCTGGAGTTGTCCCTCCGTTGGCGTGGTGAGTCTGCAAGCGTAGTGGATGCAGATCTCGCCCACAGTGTGATCTGTCGACCTGACCCGATTCTGGGCTGGAGGGGTGAGCCAGGCAGTGAAGCCTTGATATCGTTCCCTGAGCCAGACATGGAGGAAATGCACATTGTCTACAACAGCAATGGCTTCTGGGACGATGAACGTGGACGAGACAAGGCCCCTGGCGTCAAGCGCGTTCTCTTCCTGGGCGACTCCTTTACCATGGGATATGCTGTCCAACGCGAGGAGCGTTATACCGATTTGGTTGCTGGCATGCTTCCCGAAGGTGTCGAGGTAATAAACCTGGGAATGTGGGGTTACAGCGCGGACCAGCAATACCTCGTCCTGGAAAGAATCGGTATTGGCTTCAACCCTGATGTCATTGTGCTCGCTGTATTTCTCAACGACTTTTTCGAGACCAACCTTTATGCCGTGGGCAATGGATATCTCAAGCCGAAATTCAAAGCAAATCGCGATCTTGATATTGAGCCGGAAAACCTTCCCTTGCCGGACAACCATGGAGAGAGTCACCTGTGGAATCAGGTGGTAACCCGCTATTACTTGATGCGCAACCGGATCTTTCTCGGTGCAGGCTTTCTCCGTGCAGGTTGGATTGGCGCGCTCGTCGACACCTCGTATGCCGACAAGGGGTATTATGCACTCTGTCTTGCATTGATCGACAAGATGCGAGAGGTGGCCGCAGCCCGGGGAGCGGAATTCCATCTGGTCTACATCCCCTATCGCAGCTTTGTTATCCAGGAGCCGGCCTCGACACTCGGGAAGCTGACCCGGGATCTAACCGTTGCGCCGGAACATGTCGATCTCTTTCTGCCGCAGAAGATGCTGCTTGGCTACTGCCGCGCCGCTGAAGTGTCCTTTCTTGACCTGACCCCTGTTTTCGATGAGTACAAGAACAAGGCATCTCTCTTCTTCCGCAATGACCTTCACTGGAACAGTGCTGGTCATCGAGTCGCTGCCGCGGCAATTTATGATTTTCTTGCCACCAACAGCAAGACACTCAGGTCTGTTCTCGACCATCGTGCGGGCAAATGACCGAGCACCTGATCACAGGATGACTTCACCCGCGCCAGGAGAGGTCCCGGGGCTTGGCCTTTGGCAGCGGCGGAGATGCCCGAGAGCCTGGGGCCATAGCGATGGCAGCTGGCAGCCCGGCCGGGCTGTGGCGGCCGCATTCCGGACCTCGGTCACTGCCCGCCGTTCTCCGCCGGCGAACTGGCAGGGGTTGTCGAGGGCTTCCTGCCCCGCCAGGCGCAGGCGCGGACCTCCCCGCTTGCGCCTGGCGCGGGGCGGCTTCCCCGAAGCGAACGAGCGCCAGGCCGACGACCGTCGTGCCGCCTGGCTTGCCGCCTATGTCTCGACCATCCTGCAACGGGATGTGCGGGATCTGGCCCGGCTGGACGCCCTTGTCGCCCTGCCGGATCTCCTGCGCCTGCTGGCCAGCCGCGTTTCCGGTCTGCTGCGTCTCGCCGCCGTCAGTCGCGACATCGGTCTGGCCCATATGCCACGCTTCCGAAGCAACCTCAGCCGCTTGCTGGAAGAGGTCCGGCATGGACAGAGGGTCGTGGTCACCCGGCGCGGCAAGAAGGTCGCCTGCCTGGTGCCGGTGACCCGGGAGAACCTCCTGCCGAGCCTGTCGGAATTCCGTGATTCCATCCAGCGGCAGGGGGCACCGTTGAGCTAGGCGGTCGTGGACGAGCGCAACGAGGAACGCTCTTGAGCTGCATCGACACGAGCGTGCTCGCCGGCCGCCCCTGACCGTGCGGGTACAAGGGCCAGACGCTGAGCCCGAGCTACGTGGCCAGGCTCGAAATCCACCACCGGATCGAGGTCGCTTTCCGTGCTGGCCTCGCCACGGCAGACCGAGCCGAATGCACGGGCAGTGCGCCCCCCCTAACGCCCGGCGATAGCCAGCATCTCGTCCCGCTGCTGGCGTCGTTTTTCAAAGGTCCGGATCATTCCGTGCCTCCTTTCTTGGACACCTGGCCCACCCTCACGGCGCTGGCACGATTGATTGGGGTGATCGTTACCGCTTTGACGGCAGCGCCGGACCAGTTGCCGGCGGTGTCCCGCTCCTGCACCTCCAGGATGTGGCTGCCGGGGGATAAACTGGCGGCGGGGGCGAAGCTGGTGGCAGTGGTACCGGTCCAGACCCCATGGTCCAGGCGCAGGCGGAAGGAGCCGTTGCCACCGCCTCCGGCTACCCAGGTCCAGGTCGGGGTGCGGTCCGGGGTGGGCGAGGCGGCGGTGACCACAGGCGGTTGGGGCGGTGCGGTATCCACCTGTACCGCCTGCAGCCCGGGCTGGGACCAGCCACAGCCCGGGACATGGGCGGCCACGGCCAAAAGATGCGGCCCGTCCGCCAGGGGCGTGGCCGGGGTGAAGCGGAAGGCGGTGGTCCTGGTCCAGGGCCCGTTGTCGAGGCGGCGGCGGAAGAGGCCGTCGTGGCCATCGGGGCCCCTCCAGGTCCAGGTCGGCGTGGGGTTGCGGGTGGGTGTTCTGGCGGTCACCGCCGGCGCCGGGGGCGGGATGTCCTCTGGCGTGGCGACGACCTGGAAGGGGAGATTGGTGATCCCCACCCCGCTCCCCTCGGTGTAGACGGCAAGATCGGTGGCCGCGAAGACCACTTGGTTGAGGCCGCAGCGGCCGATACCGGGCGGGGTGCCGGGCTTGACCGTGAAGAAGTAGCTGCCCAGAAGACCCACCCGGTTTTCCACCCCCTCGAAGACGTCTTCGGTCATCCGCATGTTGTCATCCGCCTCCCCGTCCGCTGCCGTGGCGTCCAGATGGTCGCAGCAGGCGGCGCGCATCCCCAAGGGGTGGAAGAAGTCCGGCGGCTTGGCCCCGCTGGCGCCCTCGGCCGGCAGCTCTGCCCGGGTCAGGGTCAGAAAGTCGGGGATCATAAGATCCCACTCTGCCAGAAAGAAGGCCTTGCCCGGAAGCGGGGTGGTGTCGGCGTAGACATCCAGTCGGTGCTCGGTTGCGCCGTCTGCCACCCAGAAGCCGGAGGCCGGCAGGGTGCTGATCATGATGAAATGCCCACCCCGGGCGCTGGTCCGCTGGCGGCTCCAGTCCGCAGGATCGACCGCAAAGAGGCTCCCGCCCTGGCCGACGACCAGCCGGCCGCCGGGGGCGCCGGCCGCCGCCGGCACGGCGGTCATGGCCGTGGCGCCGCGCCAGTCGAAGGGCGCCGCCGTATACTCCCAGTCCTCGGGCCTGATCTGGTCCAGCACCCCGTTCGCCAGCACATACACCAGGCCGTCCAGATCGGCCACCGGCGTTTCCAGCCCACCGGTCGCCGGCCAGCGGGGATCCGGCGACACCAGCCGGCTGTCCCGGGTCAGCTCCAGCTCCCAGTACGGGTTGTCCGGCTGCAGCACCACGCGGTTGCCCAGGGCGGTGTGGCTCTCACCGGTGTCGATCCAGATGCCGGCGTCGTAGGCCCCCAGGACCTGGTTGTTGAGGAGGGTAATGTCCACGGCTGGCCAGCCCAGGGTGTCATCCGCCTCGACGCTCAAGCCATAGGTGCGGGGATTGACGACCACGTTGTGGGCGATGGTGACCGAGCTGCCGCGGGCGCACACCAGGGCCGAGGCCACACGCAGCGGCTGCACCCGGTGGTAGTCGTGGTCATAGACCACGTTGTTGGTGATGGAGTTGCCGGCGCCCACGGCTGAGCGGCCAAAGTAGATGCCATGCCGGGTCGCGTTTCGGATGAAATTGCGGGTGATGGCCACATGGGACGAGTTGGCGCAGGCGATGCCGTAGCCCCAGCCCGAGTCGGTGCCCACGGTGTCCAGGATCATGTTCCGGGTGATCTCCACCCGGTCATAGACGCCGGACGGCGAGGTGCCGATGTTGATCCCCACCGCCACATCGCTCACCAGCAGATCCTGGAACCGGACGTCGGTCACGCCGGTGGTGCTGGTGTAGTTGCCGATGGCGTGGGTGTTGGTGGCCAGGGGCAGGGTGCCCTCGAGGTGGAGCTTCTCGATGGTCAGCCGGTGGACGTTGCTGCCGACATAGAAGCCCAGGGCCAGGTCGGACGCCAGCTTGATCCGGGTCTTACGCCAGCCCTGGCCGGTGATGGTGAGGCCCGTCTTGTCCTGGATCCACACCCCCTGGTCGTAGGGCGGGTGGGCGGTCAGATGGAAGGTGCCGGCGGTCAGGGTAAGCACCGTATCATCCCCGGCCGCAGCCACGATGGCGGCCAGATCGTCAGCCGGGGTGACGGTGATGCAGGTGGTGGCGAGCGCCGGCGAAGGCGGGAGGTTGGCCATGAGGCAGACGGCAAGACCGAGGATGAGCGTACACAGTATCATGGCGGGGCACCTCCGCGAAGGCCCTGTCTCCAGTATAGCAGCCGGATGGAACGGGAGAAGGGAGCAAGAAGCGGATCACCCTGTTCGGGCTGGTAGCCCCGCCGGCCCGGGTCAGCCGGCGCCCCAGGAGATGGTGTTGAAGGGTAGGACCTCCACCTCCTCGTCCTGGTCGATGGAGGAGACGCCGGCGGGCAGCTGCAGAAAGCAGTTGGCGCGGCTCATGGAGCTCAGCATGTGGGAGCCCTGCATGCCGGTGGTCCGTACCAGCAGCCGGCCATCGGCGCCCTGCTCCAGGATGCCCCGCTGGAAGTCGGTGCGGCGGCGGCCTTTGATCAGCGCCTGGGCGGCGTGGGCCCGCAGCCGCAGCCTGGGCGGCGGCTCTTCGCCGGCCAGGCGCAGGATGGCGCCCCGGACCAGCACCATGAAGGTGGCCAGCACCGACACCGGGTTGCCTGGCAGGCCGAAGAACAGGGCCGAGCCGACCCGGCCGAACAGGAGGGGCTTGCCGGGCTTCATGGCGATCTTCCAGAAGAAGATCTCGCCCAGCCGCTGCAGGGTCGCGGTGACGTAGTCAGCGGCGCCCACCGACACGCCGCCGGTGGACAGAACAAGGTCGGCCTGGCCGGCCAGGCCGGTCAGGACCGTCTCCAGGGCCTGGGGATCGTCGGGCACGGTGCCCCGATCCAGGATCCGGACCGACAGCCCCTCCAGCATGGCGTGCAAGGTGTAGCGGTTGCTGTCGTAGATCATGCCCGGGGTCAGGGGCTGGCCCAGGCCCTGCAGCTCGTCACCCGTGGAGAAGAAGGCGACCTTCGGCTGGCGGCGCACGCACACCTCGGCCAGACCCAGGGAGGCGATGAGCCCCAGGTCGGCGGGCTCCAGGCGGTGGCCTTGCCGCAGCACCGACCCTCCGGCGGCGATGTCCTCGCCGGCCCAGCGCACGTGATCCCCGGGCCGATGCTGGCCGGACTGGACCCGGATGCTGTCCCCCAGCCGCTCCACGTCCTCCTGCCGGAGCACGGTATCACAGCCCGCCGGGAGCACAGCGCCGGTCATGATCTGGACGCACTCCCCCGGACCCACCGCCCCGGCAAAGGGGTGCCCGGCCAGGGCCCGGCCGATGACAGCCAGCATGGTGTCGGACAGGGCGGGCAGGTCTCGGCTGTGGAGGGCGTAGCCGTCCATGGCCGAGGTGGTCCAGGGGGGCAGCGGCCCTGGGGCAAAGAGGTCGTGGGCCAGCACCCGGCCCAGGGCCGAGCGCAATCCCAGCCGCTCGTGGCCCGTGACCGGCTGCACCTGGGCCGCAATGGCCGCCCGGGCCTCTTCGACGCTCAAGGCGATGGGCTGGTCCTCGGCCTCCCGCAGCAGCGCGGCCGGTCTCACGGCAGCGCCCCCCGGGCCACCACCTCGACCCGGATGGCGCACAGCTTGTACTCCGGGGTACGGGACAGCCGGTCCAGGGCATCGAGGGTGAGATGGTTGACCGGGGCTTCCGCGTAGTTGTACGTGGTGAAGACCGTGCCCGGCTGAGTACGCTCGGTCACCGTGGCCCGGATGGTCACAGCACCCCGGCGGGAAGTCAGGCGCAGGAGGTCGCCCTCCTGAATGCCGTAGCGCTCGGCATCAGCGGGATGAACCTCGGCCAGGGCCTCCGGGGCGATGGCGTTGATCTCCGGGGTCTTGCCGGTCATGCTGCTGAAGTTGTACCGGGCGTAATGACGGCCGGTGGTGAACAACAGGGGGTAGGCATCGTCCACCGGCTCCCGGGGTGGGATGTAATCCTCGGGCACAAAGAGGCCCTTGCCCCGGGCAAAGGAGCCGATATGGAGCACCGGCGTGCCGGGATGCCCCTCATCCGGCACCGGCCACTGCAGGCCGACCTCCTCCAGCCGCTGGTAGGTGATGCCCTGGTACTGGGGCAGGAGCTGGCAGATCTCCCGGAAGATCGCCTCCGGGCCGGCATAGTCCATGGGGTAGCCCATCTTCCGGGACAGCTCGCAGAAGATCCGCCAGTCCGGCTTCGCCTCGCCGGGCGGCTCCACGGCCTGGCGCACCCGCTGCACCCGGCGCTCGGTGGAGGTGAAGGTGCCGTCCTTCTCGGCGAAGCAGGCGGCCGGCAGCACCACCTCCGCTGCCTTGGCGGTCTCGGTGAGAAAGATGTCCTGTACCACCAGGAAATCCACCTCCCGCAAGGCCTCCTGCACATGGCCGATGTTGGCATCCGCCAGGGCCGGGTCCTCGCCAAAGATGCAGAGGGCCCGGATCTCGCCGCGCATGACGTTGTGCCACACCTCGGTGGCCGGCTTGCCCGGCCGCCTGGGCAGCTTGACCTGCCAGAGCTTTTCGTAGCGGGCGAAAAGATCCTCGTTGTCCAGACCGCCGTAGCCGGGCAGGGTGTTGAACAGGGCACCCATGTCGCAGGCGCCCTGCACGTTGTTCTGGCCCCGCAGGGGGTTGCAGCCGCCGCCCTCTACCCCCACCTTGCCGCAGAGCATGGCCAGGTTGGCAATGCTCTTCACCCGGTCGGTACCGGTGGTGTAATGGGTGATGCCCATGCCATGGAAGATGGCGTGCCGGCCCGGTGCGGCATACCTCCGGGCCGCCTGAACAAGATCGGCCACCGGGATACCGGTTACGGCCGCCACCTGGTCCGGCGGATAGCGCGCGACCACGGCGCAAAGATCCGCGAAACCCTCGGTGCGCTCGGCGACAAAGCCCTTATCCCAGAGGTCCTCCCGGAGGATGATGTGCATGAGGCCATTCAAGAGGGCCACATCGGTGCCGGGGGTGATCCGCAGCCACAGATCGGCCCGCTCCGCCAGCCGAGTCCGCCGCGGATCAACGACGATGAGCTTGGCGCCCCGGTCCACTGCCTGGTGGATCCTGAGGCCGATGGTGGGATGGCTGGTGTCCGGGTTGCTGCCGATCATGAAGAAGAGATCGGTCTTGCCGTGCACCGCATCGGCGATGGAGTTGGTCATGGCGCCGCTGCCGAAGGTGATGGCCAGACTGGCCACCGTGGGCGCGTGTCAAAGGCGGGCGCAGTGATCGATATTGTTGGTGCCGATCGCGGTCCGCATGAACTTTTGCATCAGGAAGTTCTCTTCATTGGTCGCCCGGGCGC
>JBFMBH010000167.1 GCA_040755095.1 Thermodesulfobacteriota bacterium | reverse complement strand
CCTGGTCATGGACGACGACCCCCTGGTGCGCTCCGTGGCTGCCGCCATGCTGGCCGAGCTGGGCTACCGGGTGGCCCTGGCCACCGACGGCGCCGAGGCGGTGACCCTCTTCCGCCAGGCCACGGCGGAAGGCCGGCGGTTCTCCCTGGTGATCCTCGACCTCACGGTGCCCGGCGGCATGGGCGGCCGCCAGGCCCTGCCTCACCTCCTGGCCCTGGACCCCCAGGCCCGGGTGGTGGTCTCCTCCGGCTACTCCAGCGACCCCATCCTGGCCGAGCCCCGGCGCCACGGCTTTGCGGCCGTGGTCCTCAAGCCCTACGACCTGGCCGAGCTGGGCCGGGTCCTGGACCGGGTGCTCGGCAACGGCGCCTGGCAGAAGTCAGCCTAAGCCAGCCCCAGCCTCCACGGGTTTCATCACAGGTCCCATTGGTCCTATGGGTCTCATCCGTCGCCGGGCGGATGGGACGTATGGGAGCTGTAGGACCTATAGGACCCATGGGACGTATAAGCAGTGGGGTCGCGGCTGCCCTGGGAGCCTGCTCGGCCCGCGGGAAGAGGCCGCGGCACAGGTCCTGTCGGTCCCACAGGTCCCATAAATCCCATAGGTCCCATCCGCCCGCCGGGCAGATGAGGCCTGCAGGTCCTGGGTCCTTGGGGGCTCAGCGGTCAGGGGCGGGTGCGGGCAGCTTGCTTGGCAGCCAGAGGCTGGCCAGGTCCAGCGCCAGCTCTGGGAACGGCTCGGCCCGCACCTGGTCGCTGCCAGCGAAAAGGCCGACCACTGTCCAGCGGCCGGCCTCCAGCCGGAAGACGTCCAGGGTCATGGCCAGCGGGTCGATGAGCCACAGGTGGTGGACCCCATGCTGGGCGTAGACCGGCATCTTGCCGGTTTTGTCCGTGCGGACGCTGGCGGGAGAAAGGATCTCGCAGACCCAGTCCGGGGGCACCCCGATCCAGTTGTGGCTCTCGGTCACCGGGAAACGCTCCTGGCCCCAGCCGGCCAGGTCCGGCACCAGCAGGTCGGAGCCGAAGGCGATCTCCGGCTCGTCGAGGATGATCCAGCCGCCCGGTCCTCCCCCCTCCCCGAACAGGTAGGGCCCGGAGATTTTGGCGCCAAGGGCTGAGGCGGTAAAGGTGTGCAGGCGGGATGGCCGGGGGGTGGCGACGAGCTCACCGTTCACGATCTCACCGGTCATGCCCTCGGGCAGCCGGTACAGATCCTGGTAGGTGGCCGCACGGCGGGCGGGCTCGGCCATGGGAAGCCCTCCTGGGGGGAAGCGAGAATGGTCGATTGTAGCACGATCGGGGAAGGGATGGGCAGGGGCGGCCTCACGACCGGGTCTGTGCCGCCACTTGTTGGTGGAGGAGGTCGGGCAGGGTGGCGCTCAGGAAGGCCTTCTGGCAGTCCAGGCCCTGGATGCTGCCGGTGCGCTGGAAATGGACGAAGCGGCAGCCCCCCAGACACAAGGGCAGATAGAGGCAGTCGTGGCAGTCGGTGGCCCGGGCCAGGCGGCCGGTGTCATAGACCGTGGCCACATCCCGGAAGCCCTGCCATAAGTCCCCCACCGCAAACTGGGAATGGCCGATAAGGCCCGGGCACTTGTAGAGGGTGCCGTCGGCATGCACGGTGAAGGCGTCATCGAGGTCGGCCATGCAGGGGGCCGGTCCGGGCTGGGGGGTGCGGTAGCCGGCGGCGGTCACCGCCTGATGCAGGGTCAGGGCGGCTGGCACCAGCCAGGGCTCGTCGGTGGAGGAGAAGCCGCAGGCCGTGGCCAGGGCGTGGCGGCCAATGGCCCGCACCGCCGGGTGGCAGCTCAACTGGGCCAGCTGTCCAGGACCGAGGCCGCGGCTCTGGAGAGTGTCCAAGAGGGCCGGGAAGGCCTGGTAGGTGTCGGCGGTGTAGTTGGTGGCGACTCCGATCCTGACCAGATCCCAGCAGTCGGCCAAGTTGTCGAGGATGCGGGTCAGGCTGCCCCGGCCGGAGCGGTATGGGCGTAGTCTGTCATGAATCGCCGCCGGCCCGTCCACGGTCACCTTGACCGCGGAAAGCCCCAGATCTACCAGCTCCTGCACCAGGGGACGGCGGAGGCGGGAGCCGTTGGTGACCAGGGTGAACGAGTAGCGCACGCCCCTTTGGCTGGCCAGGGTCTGGAGGCTGGCGGCGATCTTCTTGAGGCGGGGGAGGTAGAGGAGGGGCTCACCGCCGTAGAAGTCCACCACCAGCCGGTCCTTGGC
The DNA here is from genome assembly GCA_040755095.1 of Thermodesulfobacteriota bacterium. NCBI lineage: Bacteria > Pseudomonadati > Thermodesulfobacteriota > Thermodesulfobacteriota bacterium. The sequence goes on along the minus strand of JBFMBH010000167.1, from coordinate 6,286 downwards.
CGGGGTCAGACGGCTGGCCACGAAGCCGGTCAGCGCGGCGGCGGTCTGGTCGTTCATGGCCAGCCGGCCCTTGAGCTTGCCCTCGTAGCAATAGCGGCAGGCGAAGTTGCAGGCCATGCCCAGGACCACTGCCACCGTCACCCCCGGGTTGAGGCGGTTGAGGGTGGGGATGAGGTTGAGGACGGCGGTCCGTTCTGCTGTCGGGTCGGCGACCAGGAGGCCGAGTCGGGCCAGGGTGGCGATTGTGGGGTCCGCCGGGTCAGCGACCTCCCCCTGGCAGAGTCGCTGCCACAGGGCATCCGGTACCAGGCACGACGAGCCCTTGCGGGTGGAGAAGATGAGGGTGGAGCCGGGCCGTTCTGGCAGGGGGATGGCGAGAAGATAGCAAGAAGGAGGCATGGCCGGACGCCCCGCCAGCGGTCAGGCCAGCGGGGCGAGGATGCGGGGGCGGCTTACTGCTCCGGGGTGGTGCGGACGGCGGTGGGTCCGCTCTTGCAGCAGACTTGGCTGGCAACGATCTCCTCTGGCTCCCATCCCTCGTGCAGCACGATCACTTGACTCTCTGTCATGGCGGTCCTCCTGGTCCTGACGTTCCTGGCGCGACGGGCCTTGTGCCCCCGGGCGGCCCCCTGCCGCCCTGCCTCTCCCATGGTGCCATGGCCGCGCCGGCCCTGTCAACCCAGGTCCTCGGTTGGCGGTGCTCTCGTCCGGCCCCAGCCTCAGAACCGCCAGGTGAGGCCGGCCTCCAACGAGCGGCCAGGGTTTCGACTCCACTCGTCGCTGAATTCGCTGCCGCCGAAGAGGTTTCGACCGGCGCCGAACAGGGAAAGGGTGGTTTCTGGGCTGGCGAACAGGGTGTAGGTGACGGCAAGATCCCAGAGGACGTCGTCGAAGCTGCCGTTCCAGGTGTCATCGGCGGCGCGCACGCCCCACCAGGTAAAGTGCCCGGCCAGGCGGACCTGCCAGGGCGCGGCGTCGTACCGGCCGATGAGGTTGGCGGTGTAGGAATCGTCATCGTAGATGGAAGGGTCGGGGTTGATGTCCCGGCTGTGCTCCCGGACAAAGGCATAGTTGGCCGCGAGAGAGAGGCCGCGCCAGGCCTCGGTCTCCAGCTCCAGCTCCACACCGCGGCGCGTGATCGCGCCTGCGTTGACCAGGATATACGGCGCTGTCGGGTCCCTTTCCCAGGCCTGGCGGCTGTCGTGCTGGAAGAGGCTGGTCTTGGCCCGCAGGTGGGGGATGATCCAGGTTTCCAGCCCGGCCTGGTAGGACCAGGTGGTTTCCGGCAGGAGGGCGGGATTGCCCCCCGTGACCGGATCCGCGGTCTTGTAATTGATGGGCGGCCGGCGGAAGCCGTGCGCCACCAGGGCGCGCAGCAGGGTGGCCGGGGTCAGCTGGCAGGTCGCGCCCAGGCTGGGGCTGAGGATGGGGTTGCTCAGGGAGAAGTGATCATAGCGCAAGCCAGGGATGAGGCTGAGATTCCTCAGCACCATGGTGTCGTTGGCATAGACCGCCCAGGCCTCGTCGAACCGGCGGGCGGGCTGAACCAGGGCAGGGCTCAACTCCTCGTCCACCTGGGCCCGGCCATGCTCGGCGCCCAGGACCAGGGTGTGCCCGGTCGGGCTCCAGACCAGCTGGCCGATGGTGGTGCGATCGTCCCCCTTCTGGCTATCGACTGAGCTGATACTGCCGTCGCTCATGGCCCCCCCGGTGCTGAGGGTCTCGTGCCGCCGCACCCGCAAGCCCAGGCTGGCCGTAAGCTCCCGGCCGAGCCGCACCTGCAGGTCTTCCCGGAAAAAGGTGTCCCGCACCCCGGCCTGTAGGTCCGCATCCAAGTCGAACGGGACCCAGTTGTAATTCCGGCCCTGGTGCTCCAGGCTGCCCACGCTCATGGTCAGGCTCACCGCCTCGCTGGCCGGCAGGCGCAGCTTGGCAAAGACCCTGTTTTTTTCCGAGAACCGGTCCCAGCGGAGGCCGTCGGACTCCAGCCGGCCGGCATAAAGATAGTAGCCGGCGGCAGCCACCATGCCGGCCAGCTCGCCATCGTGCTCCTGGATGCCTTGCTCGCCCAGGCGCAGCCGGGCGGTGGCCGCCGGGGTGGCAGAGCTGCCGGTCCCTTTGGTGATGATGTTGACCACGCCCCCCAGGCCCGAGCCCCATGCCGAGGCGGCCGGGCCCCGGATGACCTCGATGCGGTCCACGAGATGGATGGGGATGGTAATGGTCTCCGGAAAGCTGGCCAGCCATTCGTTCCAGCGCATGCCGTCCACCAGGATGGCGATGGGCTCGTAGTCCGCGCCCTGGAAAAACGGCACCCCCTGGTTCACCATCTCGCCGTTGTCAGACACAAAGGCACCGGTCACAAAGCGCAAGGCCTCGAGCACGGTGCGGGCGCCCATGGCCTCGATCTCCGCCGCAGTGACGACACTGACGTTCTCCGCCACCCGGTTCAAGGGCTTGGGCGCCCGGGTGGCCACCTCCACCAGCTGGTCGGGCCGGAAATAGAGGTCCAGCTCCGGCGCCTCGCTGGCGACAGCGGTCAGGGGCTCGGCCAGAAGGCCGGTGGCGAGCAGGAAGGCGGCAAGGGATCGTGACAGGACTGGCGGCATGGGGCTTCCCTCCCTGGAATGAAGCTCCTGACAAGACGCCCGCGGGCAGCGCCGCAGCCAACGGGCACCGAACACACGGCTACAAGCAACAACGTTAGCGGATACCGCCACGCCAGGCAAGCATTTTGCGCAGCCGCTGCCCGCTAGTTGTCGGTGCACTCATGCTCTGGGGCCTGCCCGCGGGTAGTGGGGCGAGGCGAAAAATGGCGGGTGGGTCCCGCAGGCGCCCCCCAAGGCGGTCTTTGCCCGTGCCTCCCGGGTTTGAATCCCCCGGCAACCGTATCTGCTCTCCCTGCGCGAGGATCCGAACAAAACCTTCCGCACAGAGCCACGGAGTGGCGTACCCAAGGTAGGCCGGCCTTTCAAGGCCGGCCGGGAGGTGCCCCGGGCGCCCCCACACCGGCCGGGGAGGTGTCCTGGGCGCCCCCGGCCGGTTTCGGTCTCCCTCTCCGTTGGGCCGTCCGGGCTGCCGCCGGATGGTGCCGGTGCCACCGCCAGGCGCCTGCCCCCCGCGCCTCCCCGGGGGATGAATCCCCCGGCTACCGTATCTGCTTTCGCTCGCGAGGCGCGGGGCGAAACCTCCTCTCCACCCCAAGGGGCATCCCACCGCATGCCGTCCGTCAACAATAGCTGGCGACTGATAGGCCAGTCCGGAGTCGAGCTTGTCAGGGGTGGGGGCCTGTGCTATGATCGGGGCGTCCGCGGTTGCCGGGGGCTTGCGCCTGGCCGTGACCGCCACCGTGCCCATGCCCCGAGCCCTCGCTGCCCTCCTCTTCATCCTTGCCCTCCTGCCGGCTGCTTCCGGCTGGGCGGCCGAGGTTCTCATCCTCCAGGCTGCAACCCTTGAGCCGTACGCCCAGGCCCGGGCCGGGGTGGAGGCCGGCCTGGCCGAGGCGGCGCGGGCCCAGGCCGGGGTCAGCGTCGAGCCGTTCCAGGTGGAGACCATTCTGGTCAGCGACCAGGAAAGCCCGGTGGCGGCCCGGGAGGCGGTCGCCGGCCGGCGGCCGGCCCTGGTGGTGGCCATCGGCAGCTCGGCTTTGGCCCTGGTCAAGGATTTTTCCACCACCCCCATCGTCTATCTCCTGGTCCCCTTTCCGAGCAGCATCCTCAACAGCGCCGCCAACGCTACCGGCGTCCTCCTGGACGTACCGCTGGCCGACCAGCTGGCCGCGGCCGGCCGGGCCCTGCCAGCGGTGAAAAGGGTCGGTCTGGTCTGCAACCCGACCCGCTCGGCGGCCCTGCTGGCCGACGCAAGAGACGCGGCCAAACGGCTCGGCCTGGAGCTGCGGGCCCAGCTGGCGGCGGAGCCAGGGGATACCCCGCATCTGGTTGACCAGCTGGCGGGAACCGTTGATCTTTTCTGGATGCTGCCCGATCCTTTCATCACCACCAGCGAGTCGGTGGAGTACCTGCTGTCCGCATCCTTGCGCTACCGGATTCCGGTCCTGACCTTTTCCGCCAAGTTCCTGCAGACCGGTGCGGCCCTGGCGGTGCTGGCCGAGCCAGCGGCCATGGGGGAGCAGGCAGCGCGGCTGGCGGCCCGGATCCTGGCCGGTGCCAGCCCCGCCAGCCTGCCGGCCGAGCCGCCGGCCAAGCCGCGGCTGCGCATCAACCCTACCGTCTGGCAACGGCTGGAGCTGCTCGCGCCTGACCAGGAGAAAAGCCCGTGACTCAGGGTGCGCCATGGTGAAAGAGGCGTTCCGGCGCTGGCTGGGTGGGGGCTTCGGCCTCCGCGTCTTCGCCGCGGTGAGTCTGGCGCTGGTGGTGTCCACGGCCATGGGGGTGGGGCTGTATGTCGCCGTCCAGGAGCAGAGCCGGGAGGAAACCCTGCACCGGGAGGCCTCGCTCCTTGTCAAGCTTCTGGCGGACAACCTGCGGCTGCCGGTCTTTGCCGGCAACCAGGAGGCGGTGGCGGCCAGTCTGGGCGGGGTGTTCCGCCACGGCGCGGTCCTGGGGGTGTGCGTCACCGACGCCCAGGGTGGGGTCCTGGTCCGGCTGGTGGCGCCCACGGCGGATGCCGGCCTGACCAGCGTCCTGGAGCAGGGTCTGCCCCCCGAGCTCCTGGGCCGGCTGTCGGCCACGGCCGAGCCCCTGATGACCGCCGGCGAAGGCTTCCACAAGTACTGGGCCCCCATCGTCGCCCGGACCGTGGATCCGTCCGGCACCACCCTCTATTTCTCGGAGGAGATCGACGGGGAGCCCTACCGGCTGCTGGGGGTGGTGGGGATGGCGGTGAGCACCGAGGCCCTGGTCAAGGCCGGCCGCCAGGCCCTGGCCGGTGCGGTCGCCGTGGCCGTGGCCTTCCTGCTGGCGAGCCTCAGCGTCACCTATCTCACCGTCCGCCTGGCCACCCGGCCCCTGGCCGAGCTGGTGCACCGGGTGCGGCCCGGTGTGGCCAGCGAGGCCGGGGACGAGCTGTCTGTCCTGGGGCTGGGCTTTACCGGCCTCCTGAGCGACCTGTCCGAGGCCTTCCGGACCATCGAGGTCCTGAAGGCCGACCTGGAAAAACGAGTCGAGGCCCGGACCGCCGAGCTGGCGGTGGCCAACCAGGAGCTGGCCGCCCGGCAGCAGCACCTGGAGGAGGCCAACCACCAGCTGGCCGCGGTCATCGAGGAGATGCGGTCCACCCAGATGCAGCTGGTGCAGGCCGAGAAGATGGCGGCCCTGGGCCAGTTGGTTGCCGGTATGGCCCACGAGATCAACAACACCGCCAACATCATCGCCGGCGCCCTGCCACCCCTGGAGGACCACCTGCTCCAGGTCCTGGACCTCATGGCCCAGGCCCTGGCCATCGAGCCCAAGCAGCGGGTGGCGGACCTGCGGCCTGCCCTGGGCAGCCTGCGCCGGGCGGCCGCCGAGGCCGACTACCCCCAGCTGCGGGACGACATGCTCCTCCTCATGCGCAATATCCAGGAGGGCACCCGCCGGACCGTCAAGATCGTCCAGGACCTCCGGGACTTCGCCCGCCGGGATCCGGGCCAGCCCACCCGGGTGGACCTCAACGCCGGCCTGGAGACCACCCTGGCCCTCTTGTACAGCCAGTACAAGCACCGGATCGAGCTGGCCCTTGATCTGCAGCCGGATCTGCCCCGCATCGAGGGCTATCCCACCCAGCTCAACCAGGTGTTCATGAACATCCTTCTCAACGCCATCCAGGCCATGCCGGACAAGGGTCAGATCCGCGTCCGCACCTGGGCCGACGTGGAGGGGGTGCACGTCACCGTGCAGGACACCGGCCCCGGGATCCTGCCGGAGGCTCTGCCCAAGGTGTTCGACCCCTTCTTCACCACCAAGCCGGTGGGGCAGGGCACCGGCCTGGGCCTGTCGGTATCCTACGGCATCGTCCGCCGCCACAACGGCCGGATCACCGCGGAAAGCACCCCGGGCCAGGGGGCGTTGTTCCACGTGCAGCTGCCGGTGAAGTGAAAGGCGGCCAACCGGCCGCCGCGCTCAATGCTCAGGCAGGGGAGATCGAAAGGACAAACGGCGGGGACAAAAAAAGCTGCCTTGCCAGGAACCGTCCGGCGGGCCTTCGGTGTGGGGAGACCGGAGGGGCGCCGGCTGGGGGGTACGGGGTACTGCGACCCGCCGGACGGTTCCTGACAAGGCAGCAAGCTGGTGATGCGGTCGTCCGACGGGCCCGCCTCCCTTGGGGGACCGGAGGGGCACCGGCTGGC
>JBFMBH010000166.1 GCA_040755095.1 Thermodesulfobacteriota bacterium | reverse complement strand
GCTTGGACTCCTCACCTGGGTGGCGAGCACCGGCGATCCGCTTTTTGGCTTCATCATTTTCTTCACCCTGAGCCTCGGCCTCGGCCTGCCCCTCTTTGTCCTGGCGCTGTTCGCCGGCCGGCTCCACCCGCTTCCCCCCTCCGGCGAATGGCTGAACTGGGTGCGGAAGGTCATGGGCTGGGTGCTGGTGGCCATGGCGGCCTACTTCCTCCGCCCCCTGGTGCCCCCGGCAGCAGCGGTGGGAATCACGGCGGTGATCGGCCTGGCGGCGGGCCTGCATCTGGGCTGGCTGGACCGGAGCACCGCCGCCTTCGCGGCCTTTGCCTGGATCAGAAAGGGGGTGGGGGTGGCAGCCATTGCCCTGGCGGTGGCGCCGGCGATCTTCTGGCTGCTGCGCGGTCCAGGCGTGGCCTGGCAGCCGTACAGCCCGGCCATTCTCGAAGAGGCGAAGCGGGAGGGCCGGCCGGTGGTCCTGGATTTTTCCGCCGCCTGGTGCGCGCCCTGCCGGAAGCTCGACGAGGTCACCTTCCATGACCCGGCGGTGGTGGCCCAATCCCGCCGCTTTGTCATGGTGAAGGTGGACTTGACCACCGCCGACGATCCCCTCCACCGGCAGCTCGTCCAGGACTACGGCGTCATGGGCGTGCCCACCGTGGTGTTCCTGGACCGGACCGGGAAGGAGCGGCGGGACCTGCGGCTGGTGGACTACATGGCTCCTGCGCAGCTCGTACCCTGGATGGAGAAGATCCCGTAGCAGCGGGAGGCCTGTCTCTGTTCACGGCTCCCGGCCGGGAAGAGGCAGCTTGTCCTCCCGCTGCAGCTTGCGCAGCAGCAGCTCGGCGCCGGTGCGGGAGATGCCCAGGGCCTGGCCGATGCTGTCCGCGGTGAGCTGACCCTGGCGCCGGGCCAGATCCGCCACCTCCTCCTCCAGCTCCTCCAGCCAGTCCTCGAACAGCACCAGGATGTCCGGGTCGCTCACCGCGGCGAGGGCACGGGAGCGGGCCACCTTGTCTACCAGACTCTGACACATGCGCGTTGGATCGACACCTTCGTCCATGCACTGGGCCAGTCAGAGGTGGACCAGGCTGCCGACCTTGCTGCCGTCGGCTCGCCCCAAGAGACCGGAGACGAAATCCACCAGCTCCTGGTCCCCCACCTCGGCGAGGAGCCCCCGCACCACCGGACCGAGGGCGGCAAGGGCTGCGGCCGGCTCCATCCCCTCGGCAAGCTTCTGAAAGGCATTCATGATCGTTGGCCTCCTGGGTCAAAACGAGCTCCTGGCCGCCAAGAGATCGACGGCCAGGGAGCGCAGCCGGCCGGCGATGTCGAGGATCCGCGGGTCGGCGATCTCATAATAGATGAAGGGTCCGTTCCTCTCCACCCGGACCAGGAGGGCTCGGCGCAGCTCCTTGAGGTGATGGGAGACGAGGGGCTGGGACAGCCCCAGCTCCTCCACCAGCCGCGACACCGCCTTCTTTTCTGCCGCCAGGGCAAAGAGGATGCGCAGCCGGTTGCCGTCCCCCAGGCTCCTGGCCAGGAAGGCCAGGGACTGGAGGTCATCGTCCGCTGGGACCTGGATGGAGTCCGGAGTCTGGTCGCGGGGGGGGGACAGGGAATCGGTCATGGAGCAGACAGGGGAAAGGAGAATTGTACGTAACTCCACATTAACAGAGATTGATGGCCCATGCTCGTCGTTCATGGGCCGGGATTGGACAGTATCCCACCGGCTCAGTCCGGGGGCAGGGTGCGGCGCCAGTCGTCGCTCTCGGGCCAGGGGGGCTGGTCGGCCTTGTCGAACAGGCAGTCGTTCATGACCAGGAGGTCCATGCCGGTGCGCATGAAGCAGCGGTAAGCGTCCTCCGGGCCCATCACCATGGGCTCGCCCCGGACGTTGAAGCTGGTGTTCACCAGGGCGCCAAGACCGGTCTCCTGCCGGAAGGCGTCGATGAGCTGCCAGAAGCGGGGATTGGTCTCCCGGTGCACGGTCTGGACCCGGGCCGAATAGTCCACATGGGTGACGGCCGGGATGAGGGAGCGCTGCTGATACAGACGGCTGGCCAGATCCGCCTCCTCCCCCAGGGCCGGCACCGGCCGGCGCACGGCCTCGGCCACCGGCGCCACCAGGAGCATGTAGGGCGACGGCTCCGGCAGCTGGAAGAGCTTCTCGGCCTCCTCGGCCAGCACCGCCGGCGCAAAGGGCCGGAAGCCCTCCCGGAACTTGATCTTGAGATTGAGCTTCTTCTGCATTCCTTCCTGCCGGGGATCCGCCAGGATGCTCCGGTTGCCCAAGGCCCGGGGGCCCCACTCCATGCGGCCCTGGAGCCAGCCCACCACCTTGCCAGCGGCCAGCTCACCGGCCACCTTCCGGCACAGCTCCCCGAAGTCGGCATACTCCTCATACGGGGCGTGCAGGCGGGCCGCGCACTTGGCCACGTCCCGGTTGGAAGAGTCCGGTCCCAGATAGGAGCCGGCCATGGCATCGCCACCGGCGGTTGCCGGCCGCTCGGCCCCCTGCCAGATGTGCCAGCCGGCATAGGCCGCGCCCAGGGCGCCGCCGGCATCCCCGGCGGCCGGCTGGATCCACAGGCGGTCCACCAGACCGCTGGCCAGCAGCCGGCCGTTGGCCACGCAATTGAGGGCCACGCCGCCGCCCAGCACCAGGCGCCGGCAGCCGGCCAGCCGGGTGGCGGTGGCAGCCAGGCGCAGCACCGCCTCCTCGGTCACCTGTTGCACCGCGCAGGCCAGATCCATGTAGGCCGGGGCAAGCTCGCCCTCCGGCTGGCGCCGCTGAAGGTCAAAAAGCCTGCGCCAGCGCTCGTCCTGGCACATGGAAAGTCCGGTGGCAAAGTCGAAGTAGTCCATGTTGAGGAGGAGCGAGCCGTCCGGCCGCAGATCGATGAGCTCGTCCATGATCTGGCGGCAGAAGCGCCGGGTGCGCTCGCTGTCCGGCCGGCCGTACGGGGCAAGGCCCATGAGCTTGTACTCGCCGCTGTTGACCTTGAAGCCGCAGTAGAGGGTGAAGGCGGAGTACACCAGGCCCAGGGAATGGGGAAAGGGCAGCTCCCGGAGCAGGGTGATCTCCTGGCCGCGGCCATGGCCGATGGTGGTGGTCGCCCATTCCCCCACCCCGTCCATGGTCAGGATGGCCGCCTCGGGGAAAGGGGACGGATAGAAGGCAGCGGCGGCATGGGATACATGGTGCTCGGGGAAGAGAAGCGGCGGCCGGCCGTTGGCAGGAAGCGCCGCCACCGCCTCCAGCTCCTGCCACAGGAGGTGGCGGGCGAAGAGCTTCTCCTTCACCCACACCGGCATGGCGGCGGCAAAGCTGGCCAGGCCCCGGGGGGCGAAGGCGTGGTAGGTCTCCAAGAGCCGCTCGAATTTCAGGTACGGCTTCTCATAAAAGACGATGGCGGCCAGATCCCCGAGGCCGAGCCCGGAGTCGTCCAAAAGATAGCGGATCGCCTGGGCCGGAAAGCCGGGATCGTGCTTCCGGCGGCTGAAGCGCTCCTCCTGGACCGCGCCCCGGATGCGGCCGTCCACCAGGAGGGCCGCGGCGCTGTCGTGGTAGAAGGCGGAAATGCCGAGGATGGCGGTGGTCATGGCTTCCTTGGGAAAGGGTGCAGGTTCAGCGGTCCCATCGACCTGGGGCGCCTCGTGAAGCCGCTTGCGCATGGGTGCGGCATGGACTTTGTGGACGGTATGGACAGGATGGACCGAATGGACAGCGGTGCCACGTCCATCTCGTCCATCACCGTCAGAGCTGGCTGCCCAGCCGCAGGGCCGATTTGTTGACAGCCAAGGGTAGCCCTTCCAGCACCAAGTCCGGCCCGGCGGCGGCAAAGGGCAGGTAGCAAAGCTCGATGGCCTGGATGGCGAAGCGGACCTCCGCCAGGGCGGGCAGCACGGTGCGGCGAAGCACGGTGGCCTGGGCGACGATGAGGCGCAAGGCCTCTACCGCCTCGCTGCGGGGGAGGTTCGCGCCATGCAGACCCTGCCGGGGCAGGGTGCCCTGGCCGGGAAAGGCCTTGCCCGCCAGGGCCAGGCGCACGGCGGTCGTCAGGAACAGGGGGGGCGGGAGCTTGAAGGCCGGCACCAGGAAGGCCATGGCCTCGTTTTCATCCTGCGGCGCGGGCAGGCGGGGCTGGCCGGTGACCCGCAGAAAATCGGCCCGGGAGGTGATGCCCAGGGCCGGCAGCCCGGCTTCGATCCGCCAGAAGGGCAGGTAGGAGGGCGCCGGACCCTGGCCCGGCACCAGGCGCCACGGGAGGTCCCGGAAGCCGGCGGCGTCGGCGGCCCAGAGGCGCTGGCAGTTGGGACAGGCCAGGGCCAGACTGTCCGCCGCCCCGGCAAGGCCGGCGCCGCAGTTGGGACAGAGGCTGGCCAGAAAGGTCGGCCGCCAGGCCAGCGGCTCTGACGGCACACCGGCCAGGATCTCGGGGCTGTCCCCAACCGCCAGAGGCTGGCCGGTCACCGCGTCGAGCACCTGCCGTCCCGCCTGCACCAGGGGCAGGTAGACGAGGCTTACGGTCTCGCCGATGGCCGCCGCAAATAGGGGCCTGATCTCGGACGGCCTGTCTTCCGGCTGGGGAGCCCGGGCCAGGATCGAGGCCAGGGGCAGCCGGGGCGGCAGGGCGCGGCCGGCCCGCTCCTGGGTGGCGAAGCGCAGGCGCATCGCCTGCGGCCGCAGGCCCAGGGAGGCGGGAAGGCCGGCCAAGTCCACGCCGCGGCCGGTGGTGTCCACGTGCCGGTGGCGCAGTCCGCCGGTGTCGCAGCTGTAGACCGTGCCCCGGAAGCGCCAGTACGGGGCAAGGAGCACGTCGGCGGCCTGCCGGCTGTGGGGCAGGACATACCGGAAGGGGGCCGGCGCCACCACCACCTGCGGCACCGCGCAGTACTGGCAGACCAGGAGCCGCGCCGTCTCCTCCAGGGCCACCGGTGCGCCGCACTGGGGGCACGGCTCCTCCACCAGGCAGTCCATCTACAGCCGCTCCCCGCAGCCGTTGCAGAAGACCGATTCCGGCAGGTTTTCGAGACCGCAGCCCCGGCAGACCCGGGCCGCAGGCTTCTGGTCCACCGGCTGGCCGCAGCGGGAGCAGAAGCGGGCGTTGGCCGGCAGGTTCTTGCCGCAGCCGCGGCATTGCTGGACGATCACCAGCTGGTGGCCGCAATGGGGGCAGAAGCGGTCGCTGGCTGCCACCGCCTGCCGGCAGTCCGGGCAGGTGGCCGCGGCTGCCGCGGCCACCACCGGGGGCCCGGCCGGCCGGCTGCCCAGGGCTGCCAGCATGGCGGGCATCATGAGGCCAAAGCCAAGGCCCATGCCGTCGCTGGCCGGCCCCTGGCTCGCTGCCGCCTTTTCCATGGCCGCCGCGGCCTTGAGCTTGACCAGGCCATCGAGGTCCTGCACCACCCGCAGCCGGCCCTGGTCGTCGATGGCCTGCTGCACCTCGGCGGGCGGGGTGATGGAGGTGATGTAGAGCTGGGACAGGGCCAGGCCGAAGTGGCCAAAGTCGGCCGCCAGGCGGCTCAACAGCTCCTGGGACAGCTCCTCGTAGCGGCCGGCCAGGTTGAGGATGCTGTCCAGCCGGTCGCCCAGGAGATCGTTGAGGCGGGAGACGATGACCTTCCGGAGATACTCTTCCACCTGGCTGGCAGCCAGGCTGCCCATGGTGCCTACCAGGGTGTTGATGAAGAGCAGCGGCTGCTGGATCTGGATATTGAACATCCCATGGGCCCGGAGGCGGATGAGCCCCAGCTCCGAATCCTTGAACGCCACCGGGTCGGTGGTGCCCCATTTGAGGTTGGCGAAGATCCTGAGGTTGACGAAATAGACCTCAGCCCGGAGCGGGCTCATCATGCCCCAGGGCAGGGCGAGGATCTTGGTGACGACCGGAACGTTGCCGGTCTTCAAGGTGTGGCGGCCGGGGCCGAAGAGATCACAGGCCTTGCCCTTGTAGAAGAGCACCGCGGCCTGGCTCTCCCGCACCGTGAGCTGGGCGCCGAATTTGATCTCCCCGGAGCCTTCCGGCGGCTCCCGGTGCACCAGCTCCTGGCCGGTGTCATCCAGCCATTCGATATACTCCAGAAAGACGAGATTGTTGGCTCCCATGACGACCTCCGATCACCGGTTGGGGTGACGGGCCTTGCGGCGGCGCGACCAGCAGGCCCTGGTCCAGTCTACGGGCGAGGCTTCCGGCTGGCAAGGTCCGCCAACGTCGCCGGCCGCAGGTCCGGGCCGGCGGCTTCGCTCGGCTCGCCCGAAAGGGAGCGGCCGCTGACCGCCGCCCGGGCGCCGGCCATGACATCCTGGGCCAGGGGCGGCAGGGGGCCGCTCGCCCCCCGGGCCAGGATATGATCGACCACCTCGGCGGCGTCGATCATCCCGTTCGGGGCGGCGGGCACGAAGCCATCGCCATTCTCGGCCACCCGGCGCAGGAAGCCGCCGGCCTGCAGGGCTTCCAGGACCTCGGCCGCGGCGTGGGGCGGCAGAGGGCCCAGCCGCGGGCCCAGGGTGGCCCGCAGAAGAACGCGGCGTTGGGCATGCTCGGCCTGGGCCAGGCTGAGGATGGCAAAGGCCAGGCCCAGCCGGCCGAGGGGGGACAGGGGCTCCTCGTGGTGCTGGTAGTCGGGCCAGGCCTGGACCGCGAAGGCCACCTCGGCACCGGTCAGGAAGATGACCCAGCCCAGGTGCATCCAGACCAGGAACAAAGGCAGGGTGGCAAAGGAGCCGTAGATGGCGTTGTACCGGGCCACGCCGACCTGCAGGGAGACGTAGAGGCCCTGGACCGCCAGCCAGCCGACGCCGCCGCAGGCCCCGCCGGCCAGGGCCGGCAGGAAGCGGACCCGGCTGTTCGGCACGAAGCGGTACAGGATGGTGAAGGTGCCCACCACGGCCAGGACCGGCAGGAGCTTGAGGAGGAGGCCGGTGACCAGCTCCAGGGGAAGAACCGCCTGCAGCCGGCTCAGGAGGCTTTGGCTCTGCAGGGTGGCCTCGGCGGCAAAGGCAACGTTCACCGCCACGGGCAAGAGGATCATGAGGGCCAGGTAGTCCATGAGTCGCCGGCCCAGGGGCCGGCCGCTGTCCGCCCGCCAGATGGTGTTCATGGCCCGCTCGATGGTGGACAGCACGGAGATGGCGGCCATGAGCAGGCCGATGATGCCGAAGGCGCCGAGGGTGGCGAAGTTGGTGCGGTCGACGTAGGCGAAGATCTGGTCCACCGCCTGGCGCAGATGGCCGCCGAAGCTGGGTGCGCCGGGGGCGCCCGCGTCCGGCTCCGGCGCCGCCGCCTGGGGGGCCAGGACCAGGGGGCCGGCCTCGAACTGGTCGATGAGCCGGTAGGCGGCCTGGCGCATCTGGTCGCCGGCACCAAATCCCTTGAGCACCGCGGTGGTGAGGGCCAAGGTTGGCACCAGGGCCAGGAGCACGGTGAAGGTCAGGGCACTGGCCCGAAGGGAGATGCGGTTGCGGTCCGACTCCAGGATGGTGATGTGCCCGATGCGCAACAAGGCCCGCAGACCGAAGGCCAGCTCGCTCTCCCGGGGCCGCCGGGGCTGCCACAGCCAGGCGAGGCCATCCTGCCACAGCCGCCCCAGGCGCGCGCCCAGCCCGGCACCGGCCTCATGGCCCGGCGCCGCGCCCGCGGGCTGTGCCTCGCTCATGGCCGTGCCCCTCCGGTCTCAGAACAGGGTATAGATGAAGGGGGCCACCGCCGTGCCGCTGGTGAAGACGATCAGCCCGCCCAGGAGGAGCAGGGTGACGATGATGGGCAGCAGCCAGAACTTTTTGCGGGTGCGCAAGAAGCCCCACAGGTCGTGGAGAAAGTCCATGAATACGGGTTTCCTCGGAAGATTCAGTATGGCCTTTCCAGGTCCTGGCGCCGGATCACCCCCTGGCGGCTGCGGAAGAGGCTGCCGTCGCCCCGGTGCCACTGGCGGAGCAGAAGAGGGTCGGCACCGGTAGCCCGCCGGAAGAGACCGATGGGCGTGACCACCAGAAAGAAGAGCAGCGACAGGACAACCCGGCTGCCCACCGCACCCAGGCGGTCAGCGAGCCCGAACCACAGCCGGCTGGCCGGCGCCAGGGCCCGGGGCCAGACCATGGCCAGGACGAGGACAGCCATGGCCAGCCGGACCAGGATCTCGGCGCCGGTACCGGCGTGGAAGAGAAGCAGGAGAAGGACCAGGGCCAGCCCGGTATCCTTGGCCCGTTCTTGGCTGGTCTGGCTTGGTGCTGGCACTGCGGGCTCCTTTGCTCCCAGGGCTCCACGCCCGGCGCTGGGCTCGGCCCCAGCTTACTGGATGGCAGCCGGCCGGTCAACGCCCCGGTTGATGTCCGGCTACCAGGCCTCTGCCGCGCCGGATCTCTTACTCCCCCAAGATACCCATTCCTCCCATCCCTCCCATGACTCCGGCGCCGCCAGGGGCCCTGGCGCCCTTGCCAGCCCCGGTATCCGGTCAGGCATAGTGATGCCAAGCCACCCGGAGCAGGGTCTCGCCGGCCAGAAAGAGGCCATAGACGGCCGGCAGCAG
>JBFMBH010000165.1 GCA_040755095.1 Thermodesulfobacteriota bacterium | reverse complement strand
CGAAGATGAAGCGGGAGACGGTCACCGGGACGCCCACCGCGAAGATCGCGGCCAGCACCCAGTTGAAGGGGTTGCGCACCAGCTGGGCCAGGTATTCCTGGGGGGTCAGGCCCAGCAGGAGCTTTTCCTTGACGGTCCAGGGGGTTTTGCCGTCCGCCTTGAAGGGGGCGTCCACCGGCTGCCGCCCCTTGGCGATCAATGTTTGCATAGGCTTTGGCTCCTCGTGTCTTGGATCGGTTGGCTTACCGGGCTCTCTTCACAGCGAGAGCCTGACGGGTCGGCTGACCCGCCAGGCTCTCGCTCGCTGCAGGGCATCGGAGAGGCTCACGCCGCCTCGGCACCGACCTTGGTCCGGTCCAGGTAGCGGAAGAAGGCGGGGAAGGCGCTCAGGAAGGCCGCGCAGATGATGTACTCCACCCCCTTGATGTGGGTGTAGAAGTCCACAAAGGTGTGGTGCTCCTGCATGACCCCCGCAGCCACCAGATACTGGCGGAGCAGCTCGGAGACGTCCCAGCCCACCTGGGCCAGCCCGCTCAGGATGGCCGCTGAAGACCAGATCGTCATCAGGCCGCCGACAAAGAATACCGAGTGCAGAAACAGCCGCGAGGAGCCCTTCCGTGTCTTCTGTTCCATGATCTATCCCCCTGGTGGTTTTGTTGAGGGACCGCTTGAGGTCGGTCCGTTCTCCTGGTCCACGAGCACCCCGGCTCCGGCCGGCAAGCCTTGCCGCCTGCCGGCCAGCCCTGCCGTCAAATCAGGGCGATGAGCAGATTGACCGCGCCGCAGATACCGATCAGGGTGGCGATGCCCATCACCATCCCGAAGCCGATCTCCCGGGCAGTCATCCTGGTCTCCACCTTGCCCATCTCCACCACGTTGGCCGTGCAGGTCGTGCTCGTCATCACTCTACCCCCTGTGTGGTCTGCCCTCGATCGGGCTTCTGGCTCTCCGCTTCTGAAGAAGCCGCAGTGTGCTGTTGCCTGCCTTCCAGATGCAGCCATCGTGCCAACTGCCGGCCGGCGGTTGCTTCTTCCCTTCCGACCCGTCTGACCAGGCCGGGGCGAGGCCACGGCCCGGGGGCGACCGGGGGCGGGACCGGTCTGTTTATCAAAAATAATCGACATGATAGACCCAAATCCCCCCAGGCCGCCACGCAGATGTGGCAGACCGGCCAGGAGAGCAGCACCTTGTGCGCGGGCCGGCACCAGCCCGCAACAGGCCGCGGCCGCCTCCCCGGAGGGCCAGAGAGACAACTTGCGGATTGCCCATGCTTTCTTCAGAGAGGGCCCGACCCGGGCGGGGACAATCTGTCGCCACACAACTGTGCTGCAACAGGCCGTGGCGCAACAGCTCTGTGGCACAGCACCGCTTCTGGTGCCAGGGGCAGGAGGGCGGGGTGCACCGGCGCCGGAGCAAGGACGCCGGTGCTTCGAGAAGGTGGCAGGAGCGGCGCTGGCAGCCGCCCATTCAGAAGGATCGTCCTACTCCCGAAACCCGGGCAGGTCCTGATGCAGCTCGTCGATCACGGCGGCGAGTCCCTGGCGCAGCGTAGTCCACTGGGCCGCCAGCTGATCCCCGTCCCCGGCCAGGGCGGGACCGTGCCGCCGGTCCGCGACCTCGGCGGCCAGGGATGCCCATTCCCGCAGGCCCAGGTTGGCCAGGGTGCCCTTCAAGGTGTGGGCAATCTGCCCGAGGGCGGCGGGATCGCTGCCGGCGAGCACAACCGCCTCCCCTTGCGCCAGCAGGTCGGCCAGGGACTGGACCGCCCCGGCCAGCAGGGCGTCCAGATCCTGGGCCGCAATCCGGTACTTCGCCCGCAGGAAATCCCGGACAGTGCCCGCCCCTGGCCGCTGGCCGGGTCGAGGCAGAACCGGCTGGCCGGCCGCTGCCGGCCCGCTGCTGTTCCCGGGCAGTCCTTCCGGCAGAAGCCGGGCCACGACGGCAGTCAGGGCATCCACCGCCAGGGGCTTCATGAGGAATTCCCGAATCCCGGCCGCCTTGGCCTTCTCCTGATCCACGAGGTTGCTGTGGCCGGTGACCATGATCACCGGCAGATCGGGACGCAGGGTCAGGAGATGGCGGGCCAGCTGCTCACCGGTCAGCTCCGGCATGGTCTGGTCGGTGATCACCAGATCGAAGGCCTCCGGCGCGGCCCGGAATTGGGCCAGGGCCTCGACGCTGCTGGTGAAGCCCACGGCACTGCAGCCCAACCGCTCCAGGATCTGGCAGCAAAGGGACACGTTCATTTCCACGTCGTCCACCAGGAGCACCCGGCCAGCGAGCTTGGTCACGGCCGGGGGCAGTGCCGCGACCTGCCCGTTCGCCGGCATCCCCTCCTCGATCACCGGCAGATAGACGGTGATGCTGGCAGCCCCATCAGCCCCGGTGGCCACTGCCCCCCGGTGCGCCACGGCCGCGGTGTGGATGGCGGCCAGTCTCCGGTGCGGATCATCGGCGGCCCCGGCCGCAGGAAGGGCCGCCTGGCCGCTCGGCCGCCGGGCCTCCGCGGCGTGCACCGCCAGCGTAAGGTAGCTGCCCGCCGTCAGGCCAGGCACCCGGGCGGCCAGCGGCGCGTCCACGGTCACCGGCGCCAACCCCACCTCCAGGAGGCCGCCGCTGTCCCCCAGGGCGTGATACGCGCTCAGGCACAAATCCAGGATCAGCTGGTGCATCTGGCTGAGATCGGCCAGCACCTTGGGACAGCCGGGATCGATCCGCTGGCGGATGGTGATCGTGGCCGGCAGCGAGCCCCGGAGCAGCTTGAGCGCCTCCTTGAGGATGAGCTGCAGGCACAACGGCTGGCGCCCCTCTCCATTGGGACGGCTGAAGGCCAGGATTTGCCGGACCAGGTCCGAGGCCCGATGCCCTGCCTCCTTGATCATGAGGGCATCGGCGTGCTCCTGGCTGTCGGCGGGAAGGGCGTGGGCCAGCAGATCGGCGTAGCCGAGGATTGCATTGAGCATGTTATTGAAATCATGAGCAATACCACTGGCGAGCAGGCCAATGGCCTCCAGGGCCCGGGCCTGTTGCGACTGCGGCAGGAATTGCGGCGCCTCGCCGGCCGGCCAGCGGCGCGAGGTATCCTCGCTGGCGCCGGGTGGGACGGGACGGAGGCGGTGGAAAGGCAGCCCCGCACCCGGGGTTGACGGCGGACCCGGGTCGGGGCGGTCCATGAGAGAAGCCATGGCGAAAATCTCCTGAATAGAAATGAGGAACGAGGACCCATCTCCGGGGTGAGAGCCTGACCAGGGACCACACCCTTTTAGGGGAGCTCACGTGCCCCCAGGGGCTCGAAACAGCAGCCGTGCACAACGGGCTCAGTTGTCGGTCTCGGAAAAGACGCCCGCCGCCACCGCTTTCCCCCTGGGGCGGCCAGGGGCGGCGGACCGCCCCCCCTGCTCAGCGCTGCCGCGCCGCGCCGCTCCGTCACGGAGCAGCCGCCGGGCGGTGGCATAGAGCTCCATGGGCTCGATCGGCTTGGAGATGTAGGCGTCCATACCAGCCGCCAGACACCGCTGGCGATCCTCCGGCATGGCATGGGCTGTCATGGCCACGATGGGAACATGGCCGCCGGTGGGTCCCTCCTGCTGCCGAATCGCCGCCGTGGCAGCCAGGCCGTCCAACACCGGCATCTGCACATCCATCAAAACGAGGTCAAAAGCGGTCTGCTGCAGGATCTCCACAGCCCGGCGCCCATTGTCCACCGCCGTCACCCGCCATCCGGCCTGTTCGATCAGGGAGGCGGCAATGGTGCGGTTGCAGAATTCATCTTCCACCAGGAGCACATGGCATTCCTGCTGCGCCTCCCGCACCGTATGCCGGGTGACGAAGGGCCGCCAGACCCCGGCCGCATTGCCTCCCTCCATGGCCATGGAGATCGCCTCCAGCAGCATCGGCCGCTGGACCGGCTTGGTGAGGTAGCCCGCCACCTCGATCTCCCGGCACTGGGCCGCATCCCCCCGGATACCGGCCGAGGCCAGGATCATGACCAGGGGCCGTCCCAGGCGGGGATCCCCCAGGATTTCTTCGGCCAGATCGAAGACCCCGACGCCGGCCACATCGGCATCGAGGAGGACGACCGCGTGCCGCTGCTGCCGGAAGGCGGCAAGGGCAGCCGGCCCGCTGGCCACCGTCCGCACATTGGCCACCCAGCCGGAGAGCAGGCTCGAGACCGAGCCCTCGCTGTCGGCTGCGGCTTCCAGCACCAGAACCGAAGCATCCAGCCCCTGGTCGGGCAGGGTCCGCCCCGGGGCCGGGGCATCTTCGTCGTGGGAAGCGAAACGGGCGGAGAAATGGAAGGTGGAGCCCTGTCCCGGCGTACTCTCCAGCCAGATCCTCCCCCCCAAGAGGTCCACCAGCTGGGCGGAGATGGCGAGGCCCAGGCCGGTGCCGCCGTGGCGGCGCGTCAACGAGCTGTCACATTGGAAAAAGGGGTTGAACAGCTCTGCCTGCTGGTCCAGGGCGATGCCCACCCCGGTGTCCCGGACCGCGAAGTGGAGGAGGAGACCATCCCCATCCTCGGCTGCCGTCGGGCCGGGCTCCACCAGCACCTCAATCCTGCCCTGCTCGGTGAACTTGATGGCGTTGCCGACGAGATTGACCAGGATCTGCAAAAGCCGTCCCGGGTCGCCCACCAGGGTGTCGGGGATGCAGGGATCCAGGGACCAGGAGAGCGACAGACCCTTGTCAGCCGCCTGAATGGCCAGGCTGCCCTCCAGGGTCCCCTGCAGCATGTCCCGCAATGAAAAGGGCACCGGGTCGATCCGGAGCTTTCCTGCCTCCATCTTCGAGAAGTCGAGGATATCGTTGATGATGGTCAGCAGCCGGCCGGCCGAGGACTTGACGAGCTGGAGGTAGTGCGCCGCCTGGGCCGGCAACTGCAGGCCCAGGGCCAGGTTGGTCATGCCGATGACGCCGTTCATGGGGGTGCGGATCTCGTGGCTCAGCCGGGCCATGAACTCGCTTCTCGCCCGGACCGCGGCCTCTGCCGCAGCCAGGGCCTTCTGGGCCCGCATGTTCTCGATGATCCTGGCCACGGTGGCCGCTCCGGCTTCCAGCAGCCGCTCCACCTGTGGGTTGCGGCCCGCCCCGTGCCGGCCGTAGACGGTCATCACCCCCAGAAGCCCCTGGCGGCTGGAGACCATCGGCACGCAGTAGTGGCTGTGGGGCTGCGTATGGCGGCAGCGGCTCTGGTGGCGGGCATCAGGGCATTCGGCATAGACGAGCTGGCCGGTCTGGGCCGCGGTGCCGCACAGGCAGTCGCCCAGGGCTACCCGCTGGCAGCCACCGGCATGCCGACGCTCGAGACCAACCTCGGCGGTAAGGACCAGGGTACTGGTCCCCTCCTCCAGAAGGAAGGCCGCCCCCTTGGGATCCAGGTCAAGCCAGGACAGCGAGCTGAGGTAATCCAGGCAGCGGCCCAGGAGATCCGCCTCGGAGGTGGTGTCCAAGGAGAGGCGGAGCAGACTGTTCAGGACCTCCTGCATCTGCTGGCCGCGCCGGATCTGCCGCTCGATGGCGCGCCGCTCGCTGATATCCCGGAACACCACCACCGCGCCATAAATCCCCTCGCCGTCCTCCAGAGGGGTGCAGGTGTACTCAATGGGCAGGCAGGTCCCATCCTTGCGCCAGAAAATCTCACCGCTGCCTTGCTGGAGCCGTCCATCCTGGTAAGCGCGCTGGAAAGGGCTCAGGCGATCCGGGAACGGCGCCCCGTCCCCAAGGGTGTGGAGGCAAAGCTCCTCTTCGAAGGAGCGGCCGACGGCCTCTCCGGGATCCCAGCCCAGCATGGAATTGGCAGCCGGATTGACGAAGATGACCGTGCCCTGGCTGTCGAGGCCCAGAATGCCCTCGCCGGCGGAATCCAGGATCATCCGGTTCTTGGTCATCTCCCGTCCCAAATGGGCGTTGGCCGCCTCGAACATCCGCTCCCGGCTCCGGGCCTTGCGGGCGTCCTGGACCAGCCGCAGCCGATCCATCGCCTTCTCCACGGCCGACTCCAGCTCCTGAAAGTTGATGGGCTTGCTCAGGAAGTTGACGGCATCCAGACGCAACGCCTCGATGGCGGTCCGGGAATCGTCGTAGGCGCTCATCATCACGCACTGGAGATCAGGGCCCAGCTCCCGGGCCAGGCGCAGCAGCTCGATGCCGCCGATTCCCGGCATCCGGATATCGGTCACCAGGACGTCGAAGCGCTGCCCGCCCAGGTACCGAAGAGCCTGCTCGCTGCCGGTGGCAACCTCGGCCCGGTATGACCACTTTTCCAACAGGGTGCACAGCACAAAGCCGATATCCGGTTCGTCGTCCACCACCAGCACGCTGCCCTTCGATGCCATCCTGGTGCCCCCCTGGTCAAGAAATCCCGCCACGCTATCCCGATGGCCCCTCCCTACGCCGCCCGGTCATCCGTTTCGGACACCACCGAGCCCCCTGACCCCTGGCAAGGACCGAAGAGGGTCAGGCTCCTCGCAGTCGCACCTATTAAGAGGGTAGGTGAGGCACCCGCGGTGTCGCAATGGAAGGCTCGCTGACCAACGCCCAGAGGTTGTGAAGAGAAACCACAGAAGTGGCCCAAGGCCCGTGCCCATGCGCAGCCGAGAACAGCTCTGCCATGGGACGCGGTGCCGGCCAGACCCGAGGCCTGCCGGGGGTGGCACCCCGGACGGCGCGCACCCATGCTGTCGCACCACAGGTGTGGCGTGCTACAGGTGTGTGGCTGTGGTGTGGCGCGCTCGTTCGAGCCGTCCGCTCCCGGCGGGGCCGGCGGTCCGGAGCCGGGAGGAGCCCCTGGCTTGGCCGGCCGGCGACCGGCGCACACCAGACATGACTCCATCCGGCGACGAGAAAACCAGAGTGGGCGGGGTGGGCACGAATGGGACTGACGACGGCGCGGCGACGTGCGCTGGCCGGGCCGGCAATCGGCTTGGCCGGTGCGGGGCGCCCGGCTCCACCAAAAGAAAAGGCCGGTATGGCCCCCTGTTCGAGCCATGCCGGCCAACTTCTCGAGCCGAATTCTGCAAGCCTATCTCAGGCCGTCCCCGTCCTGTTGGACAACTGCCGGCCGCAGGAGGGGGACGGTCTGGCCATCACAGCCCAGTCAGAGCGGTCACCAGGCCCCGTCCCAGATCTCCGGCCTCGGCGCTGAGGCCGGCGGCCAGACAGAGCACTCCCCACACCCCGGCCACTGTGGACAGGGTGATCACGATGCCGACGCCGGAACGGTACCAGGCAGCGAGCTGCCTGCCGATTCCTGTGACGTTGCGACGGCTGCTGAGCTGACGTTCCGTGGTGTGCGTGGTGTGCGTGGTGTGTGCCATGGTCTGGCCTCCTTCATCCGTGTCGAGCCTTCTTTGCCATGATGCATATGCATGAAGGATGCCATGGTTCATCCCGAGGGCCGACGATGCCAGCCGGCCTGGAGCCGGCACACCGCTCCCTCTGCCCGCCGGCGCGCCGAGACGAGACGGGGGCGCGGGGCTTTTCGCCCAGCGCCCCCTTGCAGGAGCCCGTCTGCCGCAGCGAAGCGGAGCGCCTACTTCTCTTCCTTCCAGGTGTAGAGGATGGGCAGCCGCGCCAGGATGAAGCGGTAGGTGACGATATACAGGGAGTAGATGGTGACCACAATCATGACCTCCCGCCAGTGGGGGATCTCCTGATACAGCTTCCAGTTGAAGGTGATGAGCGCGGTGTTCAGCCGGTTGAGGACGATGCCGAGCACGGTCAAAAGGGCGGTGAAGCGGGCCAGGCCGGCCAGGTTGTTGCGGAGCGCCACCGTGAACAGCACGATGGGCGCCACGACGCCGAGCCCCATCTCCAGCAGCCACCACTGGCCCCAGCCGGAGGCCAGGTACTTCCAGTCGCCGTCATGGGCCACCGCGATGATCTTGATCACCAGGTAGGTGATGAGGGCCATGGTGGCACCCTTGGCCAGGGCCAGGGTCAGATAATCCAGATTGCGCTTGAAGTTGTCGTCGCAGCGCCAGCCCATGAAGGTCCGGCACAGGGTGCTGACCACGATCACCATGCACAGGCCGGCAAAGATGGAGGAGCAGAAGAAGTGGAACCACTGGAAGGGCGCGCTGTACCACAGGGGATGCACCTTGCCCGGCGCGTAAGTGAACAGCGCCCCCAGCGCCCCCTGGTGCAGGGTGGAGAGGATGATGCCGGCAATGGTCAGGCCGACGACGACGCTCTTCACCGCCTTCTTGGGCTTGGCCCAGCCCATCCACTCGAAGAAGGCCGGCGACACCTCGGCGACCTGCACCGACAGGTAGGTGGCCACATGCCAGGCCACCAGGAAGAGAACCGCCGCCGGTCCCAGGGAGACGAACATCGGGTAGATGAGCCGCCAGGGCTGACCCAGGTCCACCTGCAGGAAGAGGACCGCGAAGAAGTAGCCGAGCAGGCCGTTCAACAGGGCCAGTCGCTCAATCGGCTTGAAGTCCTTGCGGCCGAATACCTCCACCGCCGTGCCCAGCATGAAGCCCGACGCGGACAGCGGCACCATGGTGAACAGGCCCCAGCCCAGAAACAGGCCCCAGGGGTAGTCGTAGGAGCTGTGGGTGACGTAGCCCAGGCCGAAGATGAAGCGGGAGACGGTCACCGGGACGCCCACCGCGAAGATCGCGGCCAGCACCCAGTTGAAGGGGTTGCGCACCAGCTGGGCCAGGTATTCCTGGGGGGTCAGGCCCAGCAGGAGCTTTTC
>JBFMBH010000164.1 GCA_040755095.1 Thermodesulfobacteriota bacterium | reverse complement strand
TGGTGGTGGCGAGGGCTGCCAGCAGCCCGGACAGGATGATGCGGCGCATGGCTCTCCTTATGGGGACTTCAGATCCGTTCATCCGGTCCCTTCTGGCGGTTGGACATTCCTTGTTCGATATTCGACATTCGCCCCGCCTCAGCCCAGGAGGAAGCGGGATTGCAGGAACCGCCAGGCCCGGGCCTGGAAGATGGACAGATCCATGACCAGGAAGTGGAAAAGCCCTACCGCCAGCACGACGCTGGCCGCGGTGAGCCCCAGGGCCAGGTGGCGGCGGCGCCGGCCGCTGGCCTCCTCGGCCGGGGTGCGCATCCAGGTGATGCCGGCCAGGACCGGCAGTCCGGACAGCTGCTCCAGGCTGGCGGCGTCATGCACGCTCTGGTCGGCATACTCCCGCAGGGCGGCAAGGCTCACCCCCAGGCACAGGCCCAGGGTCAGGCCCAGGAGGATGATCCCCCAGCGGTTGGGCTTGGCGGGCTTCTCCGGCAGAAAGGCCGGCTCCACCACGGTGAAGCGCTCGCCCAGGCGGTCCTCCTCCATGCCCTGGGAGACCTTGGCGGCCAGGAGCTTCTGCATGATCTGGCCGTAGTGCGCCTTGGCGTTGGCGTAGTCGGTCTCCAGCTCGTTGGCCTCCTTGGCCACCCCGGGCATCCGCCGCAGCTTGGTGACGACCGCTGCGGCCTGGGCCTCCAGCCGGGACTTCTCCTGCACAAGGGCTGCGACCGCCACCTCCGTGCGCTCCAGCTCCGCCAGGATGGCGACATAGGCCGGGTTGCTCGGCTGGCCCGCCGGCAGGGCGGCGGCCGGCGCAGGGCTTGCGGCCGGCAGCCGGTGCAGTTCCTCCCGGAGCTGCGCCTCCTCCCGGTCCAGGGCCTGGATCTCCGGGTGTTGGCTGGCATAGCGGCCGGACAGCTCGGCCCGCCGGGTGGCCAGGTCCTTGAGGCGGCCTTCCAGGGCCAGGCGGCTGGCCGCCGGATCCTGGCCGCGGCGGAGGAGATCCCGCTCCCGGGTCATGGCCTGCACCTGGGGGTGCTCCGCCGAGTACCGGGCCAGAAGCTGGGCCCGCTCCACCTCGATCTGCTGCAGCCGCTCGTCCACGGACAGGATCCGCTCGCTGACCTGGGGGTCCAGCTGGGCCAGGCGGGTGCGCAGGCTGGCGCCCTGCTCCTCCAGGGAGCGGATCTGCATGGCCAGGGAGCTGACGTCGGCGTTGAGCTTCTCCACCCGGCCCATGTTGAGGCTCATGAGCTCCGGCAGCTCCTCCAGATGGGCCTGGCGGAAGGCGGCGGTCCTGTCCTCCAGAGCCGTGATCTCCGATCTCGCCTCCTCCAGCTGCTGCTCCAGGAACTGGGTGGTGCCCCGGGCATGCTCCTCCCGCTGCACCAGGTTCTGCTCCAGGTAGTAGGAGGCGATCTCGTTGGCCACCGCCTGGGCCTTGGCCGGCACCTCGTCCTGGAACAGGATCTGGAAGGCGATGGTGAGCTGCACCGGCTGGTTCTGGCGCTCGGAGTGGATCTCGGCATCGATCTGTTTCATGATCAGGCGCTCCCGCACCTTGTCCACCAGCACCTCGGTGGGCAGGTCGTTTCGCTGGCCGGGAAACAGGTCGTGCTTCTTGATGAGATCCAGGATCCGGCCCCGGGACATCACCGCCTGGGTGATGTTCTGGATCCGCTGCTCGGCGTAGCTGGTCACGGTGGACGGCACCACGGTGGGCGGGATCTGCTGGTTCTCGATCAGAACCGTGGACGAGGACTCGTAGATGTTGGGCAGGACCACGGCAATCACCACCCCGGCCGCGGCCACCAGAGCCAGGGGGATGACCAGCCAGGCCAGGCGGCGGCCAACGATCTCCCGCAGCCGCCGCAGCTCGTGACGTTGTTCCATAGGAATCGGCTCCTTTATCGGTTGCGCCACAGCTCGGGCCACAGCACCTCGGCCTGCAGCCAGATCCGGGTCCGATCCATGTCGTCGTCGCCCGTGGGGTCGTCTTCCCGGTAGAAGGTGTGGGTCAGGCCAGCCCGCAGCACGGTGTCCTGGCTCCATCGCCAGCGGTAGAAGGGCTGCAGGCTGGCAAACGAGCTGTCCACCGCCCGGTCCGGCACCGCGTCGTTCCAGTCGTAGGCCAGCGCCAGGCCGGTCTCGGCCCGCTCCGACAGCCGGTAGCCGAGGCTCCCCCGACCGTAGAGCCGCTCGGTGGTGATGGCATCGACGGTGGCGAAATGCTTGCGGCCCACGGACAGGCTCAGGCTCAGGCGCTCGGAGAGGTATTTCTCCAGGCCCAGCTCGAAGAAGAGCCCGGTGTCGGTCTGATCGACGGCGTCATCCAGGAGCACCCGGGTCCGGGTGCCATCGGCCCAGGCCAGCCGGTCCTGGCGGGTGGCCGGCCGCTCGGTGCCGGTATGCTCCACCCCCAGGGAGGCGGTGAGCCGATCCCGCTCGGAGAGCCGGCGCCGCCAGAAGAGGCTGGCAGCGGTGGTGCGGATGGTGGCATCCTCCCGGTGGTCGGTCAGGGTGTAGATGCCGGGGCCGGCGCCGAAGCTCCCGAACCCCTCGGAGGTGCCGGTGGAGCCGTCGTAGCTGGTGTGGCGGTAGCGGCCAGACACCCCGACCTGATCCCGGGGATTCAGCCGCCTGGCCACCTCCAGGCCGAGCGTGCTGGCGGCCTGGTCGTTGAAATCGTCATCCGGGTAGGCGACCAGGGTCAGCCCGGCGTTGGCCGCGAAGCTGGTCTTCTCGCCCACCGCCCGCTCCAGACCCACCTCGACGCCTCCCACCTGCCGGTCCACCCGCCGGGTCAGGGTGCCACTCCCGGTGAGCTCCCCCTCCAGGGTGCTGTCCTGGCGGGCCGAGACCGCCAGCTCCATCTTCTGGGTCTCCCCCCACCGGGTGGTGACCGCGGCGGTGGCGCTGCCGGTGAGGTCGTCGAGGTCGTGGTGGCGGGCGTATTTCTCGCCTTCCACCTGCACCTGCAGCTGCACCCGGCTGGCCGGCGTCGCCCGGCGGGCCGTGACGCGGGGGGTGACCCTGGTCAGCCAGTCGGCTTGGCTGCTGGCGGCACCGTCCCGCTCGAACCGGATGTTGGAGTCGTGCTCCACGGACATGGTGACCGCCGGGCTCACCGACCAGTCGGCGGCCCAGGCCGGGGCAGTGGCCAGGCAGACGGCCAGCCCGGCGACCAGAACAGGGGTGCGGTTGTCAGGGCACAAGGACGACATCTCCACGCTCCAGGGTGATGTTCTGCTCCAGCTTCTTGCCCTCTTTGACCGCCACGTAGTCGAAGGGCAGGACCGCGGTGCCGTAGCCCTGGCGCCGCATGATCATGATCCGGTCCTCGGCGGCAAAGGTGACCGGGCCGCCGGCCAGGGCCAGGGCCTGGAGCACGGACAGCTCCCGCACCGAGCGGAACATGCCCGGCCGGGCCACCTTGCCCAGCACGAAGTACTCCATGCTGTCCAGGCGGCTGACCACCACCGTGGCCCGGGCGTCCGGGATGAGGTCCCGGATGCGCTTCTCCACCATGGCACGCACCTCCACGGTGTTGCGGCCCGCCACCTCCAGGTCGCCAATGAGGGGGTAGGAGATCTTGCCATCCGGCCGCACCACCGCCTCCCGGATCATGTCCTTCTCGCCCCAGATGGAGATCTCCACCACATCGCCGGTGGCCAGGAGGTAATCGTCGGCCCTGGCCAGGGGCGGGGCCACGGCCAGGCAGGCCAGGCCAACAAGAAACAGGATGACTCGTGCAGTCATAGGCGTTTCCTCAGGGGTGCTTGCCAACCAAAGGCTGGTTTTTCCCATAACTCCCATGCTGCCATGGGAATCCTGGGAAGCATGGGAATCATGGGACTCATGAGAATCATGGGACTCATGGGAATCATGGGAGCCGGGCCGCGACCTCGGGTTTTCAGAACTTGGCATTGAGGTCCACCTGCACCGTGTCCACGGAAAGCTCGTCGCTGGCGGCGTTGCGCCCCTCGATGAGGTCGCTGGTGATGAAGCGGCCGGCCACGGACAGGGACGAGGTGAGTCCCAGCTCCCCGGACAGCAGCCAGCCCCGGGCGTTGGTGCCCAGGGGGTGGAAGTCGGAATCCGTGAAGGCATCCAGGACCGCGTTGGCCTCCAGGTACCGGTACTGGAGGCCCACCCGCCAGTCCCCCAGGTTGACCAGGGAGGCATGGCCCACGCTCAGGCCCAGGAGATAGCCGGTGTCGGCCTTGTCCGGGGCATAGCCGGCCAGGTCCAGCACGTCCTGGGCGTCGTAGCCCAGGTTGCGGACCCAGTCGGCCGTAAGGATGACGTGCACGGGCGCGAAGACGCCGATGTCCAGGCTGCCGGAGACGTTGACCTCCCGGAATTCCGAGGCCAGGGCGAACCGGGGCGTGCCGCCGGTGAAGGCGTTGATGTTGAAGACGGTGTTGCCGCCCTGGCGAAAGCGGGGCGCGGTCCAGTCGTAGAGCCCGGGGCTCGCCAGCGGATTCATCTCGCCGGCGGTGTGCCGGTAGTCGTAGAGGCTGGTGGCCAGCTCGGCCAGGAGCACCGGCGACGGCTGCCAGCGCGCGCCCATCTGGCCGGCGGCCAGCCACTTGTCCCGCTGGGCGCGCTCCACCTCTTCCAGGGGGAAGAGGCCGGCGTTGGCGAACAGTCGCCAGGTGCCGGCCACGGGCAGCTCGCCCTGGAGCGCCAGCCCCTCCGGGTTGAGATCCCGGTCCCAGACCAGCTCGCTGGACACAAAGGGATTCGGCAGGCGGCCGCCCCACAGGGTGACCTCCGGGATGGGGCTCCATTTGAGGTAGGCCTGGTCCAGGACCAGCGAGTCCTTGTTGAAGGCGTCCCCCAGGGTCTCGTTGGTGGAGATGGGCTCGCGCTCGTTGCCGGTGGCGATCTTGACGCCAGCCTCCACTGTTTCGTGCACCCGGGCCGTGGCGCCGAGCCGCACCCGCACCCGGGCCCGGTGGCGGTCATCTGTGGTGTTGATGAAGGCGGTGGCGCTCTCCGGATCCGTGAAGGCCCGGTCGTTGCCTTCGTCGAAGAACGAGCCCTGGTAGCGCAGGCGCACGTCGCCGCCCCAGCGGATGCGCTTGCTCCAGCCCGGGGTGGAGGCGGCCCAGCCCTCCTGCCGCACCTCGCTTGCCACCTCGCTCTTGATCTCGGCCTTCAGCTCCTCCTTGACCTCGGCCTTGAGGTCCCGGGCCACGTTGTCGCTGATGATGCCGAGGGTGCGGTCCCCCTCCGGCAGGATGGTCACGGTGGGCCGATCGGCGGCCTGGCCGGTCAGCCGGTCCAGGAAGGCCTCCTCCTCGCCCGGGGTGAGCACGCCCTTGGCGCCCAGCAGGCGGACCAGGGCCGCCAGGTCGGCGTCCGCAGGGGGCGGCCCGGCGGCTGCGGCCGGGCCTGCCGCGAGACTGGCCGCCATGGCCAGGGGGATAAGGCGTTTCGCAAAGCTCATGAAGAGGCTCCTTCCGCTACCGTGAAAGACGGACGAACCGCAGAATGTCCAACAAGGAATGTCGAAGTCCGAAGGGACCGGAAGTTGACGATTCGGAAACGTTCTGCCGGTCCCTTCTGCGGTTGGACATTCCCTGTTCGCTATTCGCTCTTCGCTCTTCGTTTCAGCCATGGCTCGTCACCTTGAGCCGGATGGCACGGGGCATGCCCTCCGGGGGTGGATCCACCCGGACCGCCTTGAGACAGTCGGCCAGGGCCGCGTCCACCCGGTGGTTGCCGGAAGGCTTCAGGATGGCAAAGTCGGTGATCCGGCCGTCCTCAGCGAGTACGACCCGGATCTGGGCCTTGATCTCGCCCGGGGGAATGCCGCCTGCTGCTTCCAGGGCCTCCCGCAGCCGCTTGCCGATGGTGTCGGAGAGGCCGGCGGTGTACCAGGCGAACCGGCCCAGCAGGTTGCCGCCGCCGCCGACCAGGGCACGGCCGCCCTTCCTGGCCGCCAGGCCGAAGGCGTCGCCACCCGCTGCGCCGTCGGCGTCCAGGCCGAGGTCCTCGCCGGGCGGCGGCCCCTCATCCGGCGGCTGATCGTTCTCCGGCGCCTCCTCCTGCTCCTCGGGCACGACCTCCTCGGGCTTCGGCTCCTCCTTTCTGATCTCCGGCGGCTTTTCCTTGACCTCCGGTGGTGGTGGCGGCGGCTTCAACAGGGTGACTGTGGCCACCTGGCGCCGGGTATCGATGTCCTTGCACAGAAGCACCCGGGCCACCATGACCATGCCCGCCACCACCACCAGGATCACCACCCCGGCCAGCAGCCAGATCCCCAGGTTGCCGTTTTCCCCCTTGCCGCTCATGGCCGCTCCCTTCTCACTTCACCAGCTTCTGGGTCACCAGACCCAGCTGCTGGATCTCCAGGCGCTGCAGGAGGTCCAGCACCTCGATGACCAGGGAGTAGCGGATCGTCTCGTCGCCCTTCACCACCACCGGCAGCTCGGGGTCGGCGGCCCGGAAGGCCTGCAGCCGCACCTCCAGCTCGGCCATGGTCACCGGGTAGGTATCGAGATAGATCTGGCCGCCGGCCATGATGGTGATGGCCTTGGTCTTGGGCTTCATGAGGGACGGCGCTGCCGAGGCCTTGGGCAGATTGACCTTGATGCCTTGCACCGCGGCGGTGACCGCGATGACAAAGACCACCAGCAGGGTCCAGGCCAGGTCCAGGAGCGGTGTAACGTTGATCTCGTCGATGGGCTTGTGCTCGGTGAGTGCCCTTCTCATGGCGAGCTCTCCCCGTAGCGCTCGTCCACCATGGCCAGGAGACGGTCCGTGAAGATGCCCAGCTCGGTGGTCATGGCCTTCACCGAGCCGGCCAGGTAGTTGTAGGCGAACAGGGCCGGGATGGCGACGATGAGGCCGAAGACGGTGGTGGCCAGGGCCGAGGCGATGCCTGGGGCGATGGCGGCCAGGTTGGCTTCGCCGGCATTGGCCATGGCGGCAAAGGTGCTCATGACCCCCCACACCGTGCCCAGGAGGCCCAGGAATGGCCCGCCGGACACCGACATCACCAGAAAGGGCAACCGGGCGGAAAAGGCGTTGGTCTCTTCCACATAGGCCTGCTCCACCGCGGTGCGCACCACCTGCATGGCCCGGGGCGACAGGCGGGCCGCACCCTGCCGGTCAAGGCGGCCGGCCAGCTCCCGGCAGCCGGCCTCGTAGACCCGGAAAAGAGGGGCGTTGGCAAAGTCGCCGTCATGCCGGGCCGCCACGGCAAGGAAATCCGGCTGCTGGTCGAAGAGGGCCAGGAAGGCCTCGTTCTGACGGCCCATGATGCGGAAGGACAGGGTCTTGCTGAACAGCGTCACCCAGCCCACCGCGCCCATGAGGATGAGAAGCCCGATGATGACCCAGCCGTCCAGGGTGATGGCGTCCAGCACGGTCTTGAGGTAGACCAGCTCCTTCATGGGCTGATTGCCGACCTCCTGGGGGCCCACCACCGGTGCGCCGGCCTCCTGGCCCTGGTTGACCGCCTGCAGCCGCACCCACTCCGGCGGCCGGGGGACGCCAGCCAGGCTGATCTCGTCGAGATCGGCGGCCAGGGTCTCCGGAGCCGTCCGGTCTGGCAGGCTGCCGGCCACCCGGAGCTGCAAGCCCTCCGGCAGGCTGCCGGCCAAGGGCTGGCGGCCCACCTCGGTGCCGTCCAGGAACAGCACCAGGTCGCCGCCAGGTGCAGCGGTCAGGCACAGGTGCTGCCAGGTGCCGGGGGTGAGCGGCGTCCCGGCCGCCAGCTCCGGTGTCCGGGCCTTGTCCTGACCATCCAGGCGGACCTGCGGGGTGGTGCCGGCGATCCCCAGGACCAGGCGGGTCTTGACGCCTGCGATGGTGAACAGCGGCGCCTCCCCGGCTGGTGCCGCCAGCCGGATCCAGGTGGCGAAGGTGAAGCCGCTCTTGTCCAGACCCGGTAGGGGCGGCAGGCTCAGATGGTCGCCGCCGGCGCTCACCGTGACGCCTTTGCCGGCAATGCCCGCCACGCCCTGGATGGCCTGGAAGCCTTCCGCATGGCGCTTGTAGGCCGTGGCATCCCGGGGCGGTCCGCTCACCTCCGACAGGTGATAGACCAGGGCCTGGGCGACATCGAAGCTGCTGCCCGCCTCCTTGGCCGGCTCCGCGCCCTGGCTGCCGTAGTAGAGCCACAGACCGGCTGGCCGGCCCGCCTCCAGGCGTGGCAGCTTCACCCAGACCAGGGCCATCTGGGCCGCCGGATCATAGGTCTCGATCTGGATGGACAGGGGCGTCTGATCGTCGGCGGCCAACACCCGCAGGTCCGAGCCGTTCTCCTGCGCCAGGTCGAAGTCGAAGTTGCCGGGGTGCAGCCGCAGGAGCACCGGCACCTCGGTGAGCACCGTGCCGGCGGCCAGCTGATAGACCTCCGGCTGCACCTGCACCGGCCGGCGAAAGGCCCACTGGTCGTTCCACCAGGAGGCCTGCGCGGCACCGGGGGCCAGGGCCAGGAGCAGCGCCAGGAAGATGCCGGTGCCGGCCCCGCTCCTGAGCCGGCTTCCCTTGTCTCGTCTCATGGGGTCGCTTCCTCCGCGTCTTCGAAGCCGAGCACCTCCACCCGCACCCAGCGGGTGACGAGTCCCTCGGCAATGCGGCTGGCCGCCTCGGCCATAGCCTCCTGGCTGGTCCTGCCGGCCGCCTGCTTGCCGGCCAGGGTCTCCCCCGCCATCCTGGTGGCCTCGGTCAGGGCCGAGCCGCCGGTCAGGCTGCCCAGGCCGGCCATGGCCGGCGCGGCGGCCGGCGCCCCCACGGCGGTCACGGCCTGGATGTTCTGGGCATGCAGAACCTGCTGGGCGTTGACCAGGACCCTGCGGCCGGCGATGCCGGCCTCGCCGGCCGCGGTGGTGGCGGCC
>JBFMBH010000163.1 GCA_040755095.1 Thermodesulfobacteriota bacterium | reverse complement strand
AAGGAGCGGCCGATCTGGGGTGTATCTGTACCACACCGCCAACTGGGGCGTCAAGGGGGAGTGCAACCGCCGCCACGGCCTGCCCGGCTGCCTTGCCGTTGCCGGGGCGCAGGAATTCTCCTATGATGGGGCCAAGCGGCAGGGGCCAGGCCACAAAGGGTGGAGGAGAGATCCTGCCAGTGCTGGTGAGGGCCCGGTCGGACCCATTCCTTCGCATTCGAGCGAGGCAAGAGACGCCATATGGCCAAGGAGCGTACGATGCAACGACCCCTCGGAATCACGGTCAGCCGTCACATCATGGAGTCCCAGCGTCTCCATCCCGAGGCCACCGGAGCCCTGTCCGGTCTGCTCAGCGAGCTGGTGGTGGCGGCCAAGACCATCTCCATGGAGGTGAAAAAGGCCGGCCTGGGCGACATCCTCGGCCTGGCCGGCGGACCGGCCAATGTCCAGGGGGAGGCGGTGCAGAAGCTCGATGTGCTGGCCAACAGCATCATCAAGCGCCGCATGGCCCGATGCGGCTATCTGTGCGTCATGACCTCGGAGGAGGACGCCGACGCCATCCCGGTGCTGCCCCGGGCCATCGGCAAGTACACCCTGGCCTACGATCCCCTGGACGGCTCGTCCAATATCGACGTCAACGTCAGCATCGGCACCATCTTCTCGATCCACCGCCGCCGCTCCCCGGACGACCAGCCCGGCACCGAGGAGGACCTCCTGCAGCCAGGCCGGCAGCAGATCGCCGCCGGCTACATCATCTACGGCTCCAGCACCATGCTGGTCTACACCACCGGCGAAGGGGTGCACGGCTTTACCCTGGATCCAGGCGTGGGCGAGTTCTTCCTCTCCCACCCGGACCTCCGTATTCCGGAGCGGGGCAAGTACTTCTCGGTGAACGAAGGCAACCACAATTACTGGGATGCCAACACCCGCCGCTACATCGACCATCTGAAGGCCTTGGCGCCCGGTGACGGCCGGCCCTACAGCTCCCGCTACATCGGCTCCCTGGTGGCGGACTTCCACCGCAACCTGATCACCGGCGGCATCTTCCTCTACCCCAAGGACTCGAAAAGCCCTTCCAAGCCCCACGGCAAGCTGCGCCTCCTCTACGAGGCCGCCCCCCTGGCCTTCATCGCCGAACAGGCCGGCGGCCGGGCCAGCACCGGTGCCGAGGACATCCTTGACATCCAGCCCACCAACCTCCACGAACGGGTGCCCCTGATCATCGGCAGTCGCCGGGACGTCAACGAGGCCGAGCTGTTCCTGCGCGGCGACGCTGTCTAGGCGCCGGCAGCCGGCAGGGGCCGGCGCAACCGGGCCACCGCTCGCTCCTGGCCCAGGATGGCCAGCACCTCGAACAGACTGGGGCCCACCGCCCCCCCGGTGACCATGGTCCGGGTGGCGTTGATGAGGATCCCCGCCTTCACCCCCAGCTCGTCAGCCAGCCCGCGGAGGGTCGCCTCGGCCGCCGCCGCGTCGAAGACCGCCAGGGCGGCCAGCCGCTCCGCCAGGGCCGGCAGCCAATCAACAAGCCCCGGATGCTTGGCGATGTTCCTGGCCACCGCCTCCTCCTGGAACGGGTAGTCATCGACAAAATAGGGCCGGCCCAGGGTGGCAAAATCACACAGGGTATGGAAACGGGGGCGCAGAAGCTCGATGGTGGCGAAGAGCCAGTCCTGCCGACTGCCGGCAAAGGCCGGATCCCAGAGCCCGGCCGCCTCCAGGTGGGGGCGGACGAGGGGGACCAGCTCGGCTACCGGCATGGCCCGCAGATGGTGGGCGTTGATGGAGAGGGCCTTGGGATCGGTGAAGAACTTGGGATCCCCTTTCCGGTAGTTGAAGACCGCGTTGTGGCGACTGATGCCCTCCAGGGAGAAGGCCGCCAGCAGCTCGGGCAGCGTGAAGATCTCCCGGGAGTCGGCCGTAGCCCAGCCCAGGAGCACCAGAAAGTTGGCCAGGCCCCAGGGCAGGAAGCCGTGCTCCCGGTAGAACTGCACAGTGACCACCTCGCCGTGGGTGCGCTTGGAGATTTTGGCCTTGGCCGGGTCCAGGGTGAGCGGCATGTGGGCGAACTCCGGCAGCGGGGCGCCCAGGGCCTGGTAGATGAGGATCTGGCGCGGCGTGTTGGCGAGGCCGTCCTGGCCGCGGATGACGTGGGTGATGCCGTCCCGGATGTCGTCCACAACGTTGGACAGCAGATAGAGGGGCGAGCCGTTGGAGCGGACGATCACGAAGTCCTCGATGTCCGCCAGGGAGCGCTCGATGGTGCCATAGACGCGATCGACGAAGGTCACGGTGCCCGGCCCTTCCGGGGCCTTGAACCGGATCACCGAGGGTTGGCCGGCCGCCTCCCGGGCCGCCACCTCGACGGCGCTCAGACGCCGGCAGGTGCCATCGTAGTGCAGGGAGGCCTTGGCGGCCATGGCCGCCTCCCGCTTCGCCTCCAGCTCCTCCTTGCTGCAGAAGCAGCGGTAGGCGTGGCCGGTGGCCACCAGGCGGTGGGCCACCGCCACGTGCTCGGCAAGGTGGGCGGACTGGAAATAGGGCCCCTCATCCCAGTTCAGGCCCAGCCAGCGGAGCCCCTCCAGGATGCCGTCGATGGATGCCTGGGTGGAGCGCTCGGCGTCGGTATCCTCGATGCGCAGGATGAGCTTGCCCCCGTGCTTCCGGGCAAAGAGCCAGTTGTAAAGGGCGGTGCGGGCGCCGCCGATGTGCAGGTAGCCGGTGGGGCTGGGGGGAAAGCGGACGATGACCTGGGACATAGGCTGGCTCCTTGGCTCGGCCGAGGCCGAAGACGGGTTGGCGGGGAGAGCGCGGCAGCGGCGCAACACCGCTTATAGATGATTTCCTGGCCACCGGCAAGGGCTGCCGGCGGTCGCCGGAGTTTTCGTTTGCGCCTTTTCGGTGGGCAAACTATGTTTAGCCTGTTCGGCTATTGAACTGGATAGAGCCGGCGGCCAGTCCGGCCCGGCGTCACCTGAACAGGCCGTGGCCAAGGCCGCGGCCCCTGATCCCGCCAAGGAGGACGACCATGGACAAGACCATCATCGAGTTTTGCAGCGGCTGCAGCAAGTGCCCGGTGCTCGAGGTTTCCGAGGACCGCATCGTGCTGAGCGATCACGACCAGGACGAGCCCGGCCGGGTCACCTTGAGCCGGCAGCAGGCCCAGGATCTGCTGGAGGGGCTGCGCCGGGCCTTGGCCCTGTAATCCGCACCGCAAGCCCCACCTTTGACGGCCCCGGCCGGCTTGCCGCCGCCGGGGCCGCCTGTTTTTTTCTCCCTGCTACATCCCCAGCTCCCGCAGAAAGCCCTTGTCCCTGGTCCAGTGGGGCATGACCTTCACCCACAGGTGGAGATAGACCCGGCGGCCAAGCAGGCTCTCGATATCCCGCCGCGCCAGGCGGCCGATCTCCTTGAGGTGGCTGCCGCCCTTGCCGATGATGATCCCCTTCTGGGAGCTCCGCTCCACGATGACCGTGGCGTCGATCACTGTCAGGTCCCGTTCCGGCTCATCCTTGAACCGGTCGATGACCACGGCGCTGGCGTACGGCACCTCCTGCTCGGTGGCCAGGAACACCTTCTCCCGGATGATCTCACCCACCAGAAAACGCTCGCTGGCATCGGTGGGGACGTCCGGCGGGTAAAGGGCGGGTCCAGGCGGCAACAGGGGCAGGAGCTCGGCCAGGATCCGCTCCAGGCCGTCGGCATGGAGGGCAGACACCGGGATGAGCGCTGCAAAGGGGTAGGTGCGGCTGTACGTCTCCATGAGGGGCAGGAGGGTCGCCCGGGCCACCAGGTCGATCTTGTTCAGGACCAGGATGGCGGGCGTTGGTCCGGCGGGCAGCAGGCGGTCCGGCCGCTGGGCCTCCGGGGGCAGGGGCAAAGACACGTCCACCAGGAAGAGGATGGCGTCCACCGCCGCAAGGGTGTCGAGCGCCACATGAACCATGGCCTGGTTCAAAGGGCTGCGGGCCGGATGCAGGCCGGGGGTATCCAGGAAGACGATCTGGTAGTCCGGGCCGTTGACGATGCCGGCGACCCGGTTCCGGGTGGTCTGCGGCTTGGGGGTGACGATGGCGATCTTCTCCCCCAGGAGGCTGTTGAGCAGCGTGGACTTGCCGGCGTTGGGCGGCCCGACGATGGCCACCATGCCGCAACGGAAGGGATGGTCCGGAGTCTCGGGCATGACCTTGTTTCTCCTGTTGGAGCCGGCCAGCCGCTTTGACAAACGGCACCGACAGTGTATGGTATGGCCTTTTCGCTGCGGCCGCCCTTCCCGGGAACGGCCCGCGGCAGGGGCTTCCCGGCATCCGTGAGGGGTCATGACCTCGAGCCAGCGACTGGTGGAATACATCGAGAACAGCAGATTCCTGTGCGCCGCCGTGCTGGAGGATTCCGGATCCCGGGTGCGGGCCCTCAACCAGAACGGCCGCGAGGTAAGCCTGCCGTACGGCCGCATCGTCCACGCCAGCGTCCTGCCCGCCGCCGCCTCATCCGGCCGGGAGGACCTCCTGAAGGCCCTCAGGCAGGTGGCCGACCAAAGGCGGCAACTGGCGGAGGCCGTCGACCTGGCCGGCCTGTGGGAGGTGGCGGCGGCGGACGGCGAGGCCGCCTTCCCGCCGGAATTCCTGGCCAGCCTCTGCTTCGGCGGCGATGCCAGCGCCGATCAGGTGGCGGCCTGCCTGCGGGCCGTGCTGGCGGACCGGCTGTATTTCAAATTCCGGGAAGGGAAGATCGTCGCCCAGTCCATGGCCGCGGTGGCCCAACGCCAGGAGGCCCTGGAGCGGGAGCGGCAGCGGGAGGCGCTCCTGGGGGAAGGGGCCCGCAATCTGGCCCGGCTCAAGGCCGGTGAGCCGGTGGCCGACTGGCCTACCCGGGAGGCCTGCCTCAATCTTCTGGCCAGCTTCTACCTGCACGGCAGCGACGCCCCGGAGGCGGCCCTGGCCCGGGATCTCCTGAAGCGCGCCGGCTGCACCCGGCCCCACGATCCCTACCTTATCCTGGTCCAGGCGGGCTTCTGGGCGGCGGACGAGAACTTCCTTCTTGGCCGCTACGGGGTGCCCGTCATCTTTGCCGAGGAGGTGCTGGCCGAGGCGGCGGCCCTGGCCAGCGCCCCTCCGGCCGTCGGTCCAGGGCGGCGGGATCTGACCAGCCTGCCGGTTCTCACCATCGACGGCGAGGCCACCGCCGACTTCGACGACGCCCTGCACCTGGAAGAGCGGCCGGACGGCCTGGCCCTGGGCATCCATATCAGCGATGTCGCTGCGCTGGTCCGGCCGGACAGCGGCCTTTTTGAGGAGGCGGCCCGCCGGGCCACCTCCCTCTACTTCCCGGAAGGGTCCATCCCCATGCTGCCGGCGGCGTTGTCGGAAGACGCCGCCTCCCTGCGCCAAGGGCAGGTGCGGCCGGCCATGAGCTTCCTGGTCCAGCTCACCGCCGCCGGCGAGGTCGTCGATTTCACGATTCAGCCCAGCCTGGTGCGGGTGGCGCGGCAGCTCACCTATCAGGAGGCGGACCGCCGCCTGACGGAGGACCGGGAGCTGCGCCTGCTGGCCGAGCTGGCGGTGCGCCTGCGGCAGCGGCGCCTGGACCAGGGGGCTCTGGTGCTGCCCATCCCCGACGTCAACATCGTGCTGGATCCCCAGGCCGGGGTCCGGGTGGAGCTGGCCGAGGTGGACACCCCGGCCCGGCTCCTGGTGGCCGAGCTGATGGTGCTGGCCAACAGCCTGGCCGCCCAGTACCTGGCCGACCGGCAGGTGCCGGCCCTGTTCCGCTGCCAGGGCGAGCCCAAAAAGCGGCTGTTCACCGGCCTGGAGCGGGATCTCTTTCTGAACTTCCGCCAGCGCCGGTTCCTGTCGCCCATGGAGCTGACGGTGCGGCCGCGGCCCCACAGCGGCGTCGGCGTCATGCAGTACACCACCGTCACCTCCCCCATCCGGCGCTTCCTGGATCTGGTGGTGCAGCACCAGCTGCACAGTGTCCTGGCCGGACGGGGAGCGGCCTTTTCCGAGTCCGCCCTGCGGGGACTCGCCAACCGGCTCCAGGAAGGCCTGACCCGGGCCAGCACCGTCCGGAGCCTGCGCCACCGCTACTGGCTGCTCCGCCACCTGGAAGGCCGTGTTGGACAACGGTTGCCGGCCCTGTTCCTGGAGCGCCAGGGCAACCGCGTCCTGGTGCTTCTCACCGAGCTTCTTTTCACCGCCGAGGTGCCGGCCACAGGTCCCCTGAGCCGCCTCGTCCCCGGAGACGCGCTGTCGGTGCGGCTGGAAAGAGCCGATGCCCTGGACAACGACCTCAGGCTCACCTATTGATAAGGATCGGCCCCCCGGGTTCTAGTCGTAGATGATGGCGGTGTAGCGCTCCAGGAGCGCCTCGGTCTCGGCATCCAGGCGGTCCGCCACCTCGTGGATCTGGAATTCATGCCCGCAGCGGCTGCAGCGCAGCCGCACCATCCGGCAGCGCCGCACCACCTCCAGCCGGCCGTCACACCGCTTGCAGTCCATGGCCCGCCTCAGCCGCCGATGAGGTCCAGCCGGGTGAAGATCGCCCGCAAGGGGTAGCCAGCCGCCGCCAAGGCCTCTGCCCCGCCCTCCTGGCGGTCCACCACAGTCACCACCAGCCCCACGGTCAGGCCCTCCGCCTCCACCCGCTCAATGGTCTTGAGCAGGGTGCCGCCCGTGGTGACCACATCCTCCACCAGGGCCACCCGGCTGTTGTCGGGAATGTTCTCCCGCCCTTCGATGAAGGCGGCGGTGCCGTGCTTCTTGGGCTCCTTGCGGACGATGAAGGCCGGGATCCCCTGGCCCTCCAGGTGGCTGACCAGGGCAACGGCAGTGACCAGGGGGTCGGCCCCCAGGGTCATGCCACCCACGGCAACGATGGGCTGCGGCTGGTCCCGGAGCAGCTGAAACAGGAGGCGGCCGCACAGATACGCCCCTTCGGCCAGCAGCGTGGTGCGCTTGGCATCGATGTAGAAGTCGGACTCCCGGCCTGAGGTCAGGACAACCCGCTTTTTGAGATAGGAATGGCTGAGGAGCAGCTCTTTGAGGCGTTGGCGATCGGACATCGGTTCCTTCCTACGGCTGGTCGTCTGGGGGGCATCCCGGCCCATCGTCGTCCCGAAGACGGCTCAGTGTCCATGCAGATGAATAGGGGGCCGGAAGAGAAAACGGCGATGGTACCACCACGAACCCGTTTCCACAAGCGCGGAAACGCCTCGCGCCGGCTTTCCCCTTGACAAGGGCAGCGGCGGTCTGGGATAGTCCCACCACACATGGTCAGCTGCGGCCATGCCGGCCGGCGATGGGGAGGATCCTGGCCGACGCAGGGTGTCTGAGACACGGTTTCCCGGGACGAGCCATGGCACAGGAATACCACCTGATCGAGCGGCGGCGCCACCGGCGGTTTGTGGTCAACGGCCTCGCGTACACCGTCAACTGCACCAAGCCGGGACTCATCACCAACATCAGCCTGGGGGGGCTGGCGGTCCGCTATCTGGATCGCAAGCAATGGGCGGATGAGCCCTTCGAATCCTGCCGCCTGGACCTCATCGTGGGTGACAACGACCTGGTGGTCCGGGACGTGCCGGTGCGGCTGATCGCGGATGTCCTCCTGGGCGAGGACGGCAGCAGCGAGGAGACCCGCCGCCGGCGCCGCAGTCTGGCCTTCTGCCAGCTCGACCGGCAGCAGACCCAGGGCCTGGCCCAGATCATCGAACGCTTCACCATGCCGTCCGTCTACGTGCCCTTGGCTGGTGGCCTGCTGTAACAGGGCTGCTCCTGCCCCGTTCCCCTGGACCGGCCAGCCGCCTCGCCGGCCAACACCGTCCTTTCCTCCGGAGGAGAACGTCATGCCCATCCACGAGCTGTCCTGTCAGGACTGTGCCCACACCTTCGAGATCCTCATCTTCCGCCCGGAGGAGCTCAGTGAGGCCACCTGCCCCAGCTGCAACAGCCGCCGGCTGGCCAAGCTGATGAGCGCTGCCAACTTCAGTATGCCGGCCGGCAGCGCAACCACCGGCAGCGCCGGCGGCTGCGCCACCGAGAGCCGCACCTGCCAGGGCGGCAGCTGCACCAGCTTCACCCTCCCCGGCCACAGCCGCTGACCCCTCCCCGCCTCGACCGCCAGCCCATCATCCCCGGCCCGGGAGCTGCTGCCGCCACGCCAAGGGCGGCCGGCCAGCGGCTGCGCCGGCCCCTCTGTCTGCTCAGGGCAGGCGCGGCAGGACCGGGGGGGCCAGGAAGGACGGAACCGGCGGCCTGGGCCCGGAGGCGTCCAGGAACGCCGCCAGCTCGCCGGGGTGGTAGAAGGCACGCTCGAAAAAAAGGCCGGAAGGCGGCGCGGTGAAACGCGCCGGCAGATCGCTGGGCTGCCGCAGGAGGTCGGCCAAGGCCGGGGGCGGCAGCCGGTGCCGGCCCACCTCCACCAGCAGACCCACCAGGCGGCGAACCATCTTCCACAGAAAGTGGGACGCCACCACCCGCACCAGGATCTCGTCCTCCCTCTCCCAGACGTCCAGCCGCTGCACCAGGACCTCGGTGGACTTCCTGAGCTCCGGGGTGTCGGCGAAGGCGGCCCAGTCGTGCATGCCCAGGCAAGGCGCCGCGGCGGCGGCCATGGCGGCCACGTCCAGGTGGTCCCTCACCCACCAGACATACCGCTTGCCAAAGGCGGTACGCCGGCGGGCGATCCGGTAGAGGTAGGCGCGGGCCAGGCAGTCGTGGCGGGCGTGGAAGCGGGCTGGCGCCGGCGCCACCGCCAGGAGCACGATGTCCTGGGGCAGGCGGTCGTTGATCTCCTGGCGGAGGACGGCGGCCGGCAGGGAACGGGCGGCAGCCAGGTGCGCCACATAGGCCAGGGCATGGACCCCGGCGTCGGTGCGACCGTTGCCCTGGATCTCTGCCTGCGGATCGGCCAGGGCCGCTGCGGCTGCTGCCTGCAGGGTGCCCTGGATGGTGCGGGCATCCGCCTGCTTCTGCCAGCCGCTGTAGCGGCTGCCGTCGTATTCCAGAAGGAGCAGCCAGCGGCTGCCGGGGCCGGCCGCCGGCTCGCTCCGCCCGCCGGCGCCGGCGGTCGGGCTCAAACGGCGGGACGCGCTGGGGGCGGGCCGGGGGCGGGCCATGGGCAAAGGAGCCA
>JBFMBH010000162.1 GCA_040755095.1 Thermodesulfobacteriota bacterium | reverse complement strand
GGACCACGTCCTCCTGAAGCCCGGCCGGCTGACCCCTGAGGAATTCCGGATCATGCAGCGGCACACCGAGATCGGCTTCCGGCTGCTGTCGAGCTCCAACTGGGAGATTCTGGACCTGGGCGCCTCCATCGCCCTCACCCACCATGAGAAATTCAACGGCTCCGGCTACCCGCGGGGCCTGGCCGGCACTGATATCCCGGTGGAGGGCCGGATCGCCGCGGTGGCCGATGTCTTCGACGCCCTGACCTCGGACCGGGTCTACAAGAAGGCGATGCCGGTGAGCCAGGCCGTGGCCATCCTGGAGGAGGGCCGCGGCCTGCACTTCGACCCGATGTTCCTGGACCTCTTCCTGGCCTCCCTGGCCGAGATCGACGAGCTCCGCCAGCGCTATGCCGATCACGGCCCTGTTGACAAAGACCGGTCCGTCCAGTAGGTATACCGTACCAGTCTCCATGCCTCGATTCTGCCCCCGGAACTGACATCTGCCTTGAAGCCCGGCCCTGACTCCAGCCGACTGGAAATCACCTTCGCCGATCACGAGCAGGCCCGACAGCTCTACGGCGACCTCAACCGCAATCTGGTCACCATCGAGAAGGCCGCCGACATCACCGTCCGGGCCCGGGGCAACGCGGTGGTGCTCTCCGGCCCGCCCCATGCCGTGGAGGTGGCGGGCCGGGTCCTGGAGCAGCTCTATGACCTCCTGGGCCACGGCTACCCGGTCTATCCCCAGGACGTGGCCTTCGCCCTGCGGGTCCTGGAGCGCTCCCCCAAAACCTCCCTCAAGGAGATCTTCCTGGATCAGGTCTACATCACCGCCAGCCGCCGG
This sequence comes from Thermodesulfobacteriota bacterium, assembly GCA_040755095.1. NCBI lineage: Bacteria > Pseudomonadati > Thermodesulfobacteriota > Thermodesulfobacteriota bacterium. The sequence continues at coordinate 8,315 of JBFMBH010000162.1, read as the reverse complement.
GTGGTGTCGCCGAAGAGCCTCAACCAGAAGCTCTACATCGAGGCGATCCGGGCCAACGACGTGGTCTTCGGCGTCGGCCCGGCCGGCACCGGCAAGACCTATCTGGCGGTGGCCATGGCCATTGCGGCCCTGGCCAGCGACGCGGTCAAGAGCATCATCCTCACCCGGCCCGCGGTGGAGGCGGGAGAAAAGCTGGGCTTTCTGCCCGGGGATCTGGCCCAGAAGGTCAACCCCTACCTGCGGCCGCTGCGGGACGCCCTCGCCGACATGCTGGGGCCGGAGCGGGCCATGGACCTCACCGAGCGGGGGGCCATCGAGATCGCCCCTCTGGCCTTCATGCGGGGCCGGACCCTCAACAACGCCTTCGTCATTCTGGACGAGGCCCAGAACACCACCCACGAGCAGATGAAGATGTTCCTGACCCGCCTGGGCTTCCAGTCCAAGGCCGTGGTCACCGGCGACATCACCCAGATCGATCTGCCCGAGCGCCAGGGCTCCGGGCTGGTGGAGGCGATCCGCGTTCTGGCCGGCATCGATGGGCTGGCCTTTGTCCATTTCTCGGACCAGGACGTGGTCCGCCATCCCCTGGTGCAAAAGATCATCCGCGCCTATGACGAGCGGGAGGACAGCGGCCGGGCCGTCCTCCCGGCGCCGGACGGCAAGACCGGCCGCCAGGGCGAGGTGGCCTGATGCCAGTGGCGGTCACCAGTGAGCTGCCGGCCGGCGCGCCGGTGGGCGCGGAGTATGCTGGCCGGCTGGGAGAGCGGCTGCTGGCGCTTGTCGGGCAGGAAGAGGCCGAGCTGTCCGTGCTGCTGGTGGGCGACCACCGGATGCAGGAGCTCAACCGCCGGTACCGGGGCAAGGACCGGCCCACCAACGTGCTGTCCTTTCCCATGACCATGGCCGAGGCGGGTCCCTTGCCGCCGGGGCTGACGGTCCTGGGGGATGTGGTCATCTCCCTGGACACGGCGACCCGGGAGGCCCGGCGTCTGGGGGTAACGGTCCACCAACGGGTCCGGGACCTCTTCATCCATGGCCTGGTGCATCTTCTGGGCCTCGATCATGAACGTTCCGAGAAGGAGGCTGCGGCCATGGCTGCCCGGGAAGAGGAGCTGGCCGCCCGACTGCAACAGGAGGCGAGGAGAAAAACGATGCCGTATCTGGCTGTCAATGTCGACCATGTCGCCACGGTCCGTCAGGCCCGGGGCACCACCGAGCCAGACCCGATCCTGGCCGCCGGCATCTGCGAGCTGGCGGGCGCCCAGGGCATCGTCGTCCATCTGCGGGAGGACCGCCGTCATATCCAGGACCGGGATGTGCGTCTCCTGCGGCAGACGGTCAAGACCAAGCTCAATCTGGAGATGGCGGCGACCCAGGAGATTGTTGCCCTCGCCATCGAGGTGCACCCGGACATGGTGACCTTGGTGCCGGAAAAGCGGCATGAGCTGACCACCGAGGGCGGCCTCAACGTGACCGGCCAGAAGAAGAAGCTCAAAGAGGCCGTCGGCTGGCTGGCCGAGGCCGGGATTCCGGTCAGCCTGTTCGTCGACCCGGATGAACGGCAGGTGCTGGCGGCCCAGGAGGTGGGGGCGACCTTCGTCGAGCTCCACACCGGCCGCTTCTGCGACGCTGTGGAAGAAGGTGCCCGGGAGGAGGAGCTGGAGCTGGTGGCGCGGGCCGCGGAGCGGGCCCGGGAGATTGGCCTGCGGGTAAACGCGGGGCACGGCCTCAACTACCGGAACGCCTCCCGCATCGCGGCCCTGGAGCCGGTGGAAGAGCTGTCCATCGGCCACGCCATCATCGCCCGTGCGGTGCTGGTGGGCCTGGATCAGGCGGTGCGGGAGATGCTGGCCCTGATCGCCGGCGCCCGGGTGGGCTGAGGCCTCAGGTCAGCATGCCCCGGTCGTATTCGTCGTCGCTCATCTTGCGGATGTGGATCTCGCCGGTTTCCTCATGGACCTCGGCCACCACCCGTTGGTCCACGGCGGTGGTGGTGCGCACAGCCTTGCCGATGTGGATGGTCACCCCCGGGTACAGGGTCTGGTAGACATAGAGCCTGGCCTGGTTCGCAGCGGCCAGCTCGGCGTCGATCTCCTTCTGCCGGGTCTTGAGACCATCCACCTGCCGGACGAGAACCGGCATGATCTCGCCGAGCTTATGGCGCAGCCGCTCCTTTTCCGGTGGCAGGCGGCCGCCGGCCTGTTTCTTGATCCGCTCCAGGGCGGTGATGTTCTTGAGCACCTCGTTCAGCTTCTCCGGCCAGACCTGCAGCTCCTCCTCCACCTTCTCCCTGGCCGCCAGCAGCTCGGGCCTCGCGCCCAGGAACACCTCGGTGGTGACCTCGGTCTCCTCTCCCACGACCAGGGCATGGAGATCCCCGCCCACCACGTAGTGACCGCCGAGGATGGCCCCCTTGCCCTTCTTGGCCAGCAGATTCCCGCCCACCTTGGCCCGGCAGCCGAGGCAATAGTCCCGCACCACGAGGTCGCCGCCCGCTTCGACGAAGCCGGCCTCGACGATATTCACGGCCAGGTTGCCACCGGTCGTGATGTGGGCCTCGTTGCCCCGGACGCAGCCCCGGATGTCCAGGTCAGCGCCGGCCTCCACCCGGGCGCCCTCCACGCCCTGCATGATCCTGACCTCACCCTTGCCGCGCACGGTGAAGCCCGGCAGCACCCAGCCCAGGATCCGGAGCAGCGCCCCGACAAAGGTGACGTTGCCGACGCTCATGTCCACGTCGGTACGCACCAGGTGCTCGGCCAGGACCGCCGGCTTGTTGTCCACCAGGACGTATTTGCCGTCGATGTCGGCCGTGAGGTGCAGGCCGTCGTCGCTGACACTGACACCGGGACCGCCCTTGAGCCGGATGTCCTTGCCCGGCTTGGGGGGCATGGTCTCCCCGAAGACATTGCGCCCCGGGCTGCCCTCGGTGGGGGGCACCTTGTCAGCCAGAGCCTGGCCGGCCGAAACATTGACCAGGCTGTGGCGCTCCCGAAGATCCACAGCGACGGAAAGATCGATCTCCTCTTCCGGTTGCTCGCTGCCGCCGGGCCGGGCATGGAGAACCAGGCGGGCAGCCTCGCCGTGGCGAGGCGCCAGGCCGCGGGCCACAGCCAACGCCCCGTCCGGCTGGGCCTCCGGCTCCGGGAGCAGCCCAAAAACCACGCCCTGCGCGGCCAGCTCGGTCTGCAGGTGCACCGCATCCACCGGCGGATGGCCCGTCGGATCCATGGGGACCAGGGTGGCGACCAGCCCATCCTTGTCCACCCGCAGCAGGAAATGGCCCTCCTGCACCGGTACTCCACCCAAGAGCCGCGCCTTGTCCGCCATGTCTCGTCCTCGTCCACTGCCGCCAGTCTTCCTTTGACCGGCGGAGCGCCACGCCGGAGGAGCCCTGACCCGCATCCGCGGCGCCCGACCGCCCAAGGCCTGTCGGAGAGCTGCGAGCGCACCTCCTATCCCATCATATCGAATTTCTGGCCGCAACAGGTAAAGGTTATTGTCAGCCGCCCCCAAAGACCCATCTCCCTGCAAGAAGGAGATCCCATGCACCAGGGACGTGGAGAACGACGACGAAGGCATGGCCTCCATGCGGACCCTGGGGGTCAGCATGGCCTGGCTCATGAAGCGGTTGTTGTGAGAGGGACGGGGGCGGACGGCCTCAGGCCACGTGCGCCAGAGAGCCGCGGTACCACTCCACCATGGCGCGGATACCCTCCGGTACCGAGAAGGGGGGCTCCCAGTCCAGGGTGATGCGGCAAAGGCGGGGGTCGACCACCAGGGAGCCGAGCAGCCGGTGGAGGGCAGCGCTGACTTGGCCGGGGTCGCGGCCCGCCAACTGACAGGCGGCGTCAGCCGCCACGCCCGCGGCCTTGAGCAGGCACAGCGGCACCGGCACCAGGGTCGGCGGCCTGCCCAGGGCCTGCCCGATATGCCGGACCAGGTCCGGGGTGGAGAGGTCCTGGTTGTCGCTGACCAGCAGGGTCTGGCCAGCGGCAGCCGGCCTGGTCACGGCCTTGGCCAGGGCATCGCTCAGATTGCCCACAAAAAGGAGACTGCGGCGGTTGCTCACCAGGGCCAGGGGCAAAGGTATGCCTCGTTCTACAGCCTGAATGAGGCGCAGCATGTTGGCGCGCACTCCTGGCCCATAGACCAGCGGCAGGCGGAAAACCGTGCCCTCCAGGGCGCTGGCCTGACAAACGGTCCACAGGGCCCGCTCCGCCTGCAGCTTGCTGATGCCGTAAGGATCCACCGGCAGGCAGGGGGAGCCTTCCCGGAGCGGCTGGTCCTCCGGTGTCTCCTCGGCCATGGCCTTGACCGAGCTGGCCAGAATCAGGCGGCGGACACCGGCCTCCGCGGCCGCCTCGGCCAGACTGCGGGTGCCGGCCACGTTGACCTTCTGGTAGGAGTCGGCGCTTGCCGCAGGACGTGACTGATCGTGCACCTTGGCCGCCAGGTGCACCACCGCATCGACCCCTTTCAGGGCCGGCCGCCAGTTGGTGCAGGGTCCCAGATCCGGGATCAGCACCGGCTGGACGCCTGGGGGAAGATCGGCTGCCGCCTCCAAGCGGCGCACCGTGCCCCGCACCCGCCAGCCGCGGCCGAGCAGCTCCTGACACAGATGGCTCCCGATGAAGCCGCTGGCACCGGTCACAAGAGCCTCCGCCATGCCGGATCTCCCTCTTGAAGCTGTGCTTGACAGTTGCGGCCGGCCGGCAAGTCAGCCGGCCGCCGTACGCGGGGCGGCCACCCCCAGGAGCTGCCGCAGGCCTTGCCATGCCGGCAGCTCCCGGTCCAGGAGGGTGCGGTGGTAGTGCTCCAGAAAGGCCAAGGCCTCCCTTTCTCCCGCCTCGGACAGGTGCAGGCGATCCAGCTTGGCCAGGGGCAGACGCTGGGCCTGGGCCAGCAGCTTGACGGTCGCCAGGGTCAGGCGATCGCCGCCGCCGGCTCGGCAGACCGAGCAGACGATCCCCCCGTCCCAGGGATGGAACCAGAAGGGTGAGCCCCGGGACGTCAGGTCGCCGCAGCGCAGGCAGCCGGCCAGCTGCGGCCGGTAGCCCACCAAGTCCAGGAGCCGCAGGGCGAAAAGGGTCACGGTGTGGACTGGGCTCTGCCCGGCATCCAGCCGCGCCAAGCCCCAGACCAGGAGAGCGAAGACCCCTGCCGCCTCGTCCTCGGTCCTGGTCCAGGCCCTGGTGAGCTCAACCAGAAGACAGGCCGCCCCGTAGCGCTCCGGGTGCTGGCGCAGGGCAAGAAAGGGCGTCACCAGCTCCGCGTCCTCGATCCGCAGCCAGCCGGGCCGGCCGGGGTCCAGGACGAAGAGATCCACCAGGGAAAAGGGCTCCAGCCGGTTCAGGAAACGGCGCCTGCTCTTCTTGGCGCCCCGGGCCAGGCCTACCCCCTTGCCGGTCTGAGCGGCCAGGAAGGTCACGGCCAGATCGGCCTCGCCGCTCTCGGCTACCGCCAGGATTACCGCCCGCAGGTCGGAATAGGCCATCAGGGCCGAGGCTTGACAGCAGACTCCGGGAAGGACCGGCGGACGATCTCGCCGGGTCTTCCCAGCGGACCCAGCTCCTGACCGTTCACGGTCACCAGCACGCCGCCGCCGTTGCCAGCATGGATGAAGATCCGCTCCTTGGCTCTCCAGGCTTGGCTCTGGCCAGGCTCATAGATAGTATCCCGCAGGGTCTGCCCGTCCAGCTCCACCCGCACCCAATTCCGTGCCGTGAAGCGAGCCTCCAGCAGGAGGCCGCTCCCGGGATCAGCAGCTGCGCCCTGGGCCAGAGGAGGCGGAGAGCCTGGCGCTGCCGCCGGCCCCTCCGGCCCCGGCGCGGTCATGCCGGCGGAACTGCCTGCCGGCACCGCCCCGCGGCCAGCCGCTGCCGGCGGCCCTGGGGGCGGAATGCTCCCTGGCGGCGGGCTGGCCACCGGGGACGCCGGAGTCACTTCGGCGGGCAACGCTGGCGCCGGCGGTGCCGATGGGGAAGGGACCGGCGCTGGTGCAGGCAGCTCGCCGGACGGCGGGGTGGCCTGGCCGGTCGGGTGCTCAGGGGCTGGCAGCATCTCCTGCGGGCCTTGGAGAACCGGGCCCAGGAGCAGGTACAAGGCCAGGCCCACCAGGCCGGCCAGGAGGCCCAGCAGCAGCCAGCGCCCAGACCGCCCCGGCGGACGCGACCGGATGGCCCGGCTGCCGGTCAGCTCCTCCCGCTCCGAGGGCAGCGGCCCGCCGCCGGCAAAGGCCTCGCCCCCGGCCTGGATATACCGGCTGACCGTCTCCTCCGGATCGAGACCGACCTGGAGAGCGTAGTTGCGGATGAAACCGCGCACAAAGACGTCGGCAGGCAGGCGGGTCCGGTCATCCTCCTCCAGGGCCTGAAGCGCCCCGAGGTGGATGCGGGTGGCCCGGGCAATATCGTCCAGGCTGACCCCTCGCAACGTCCGCTGCCGGCGCAGATAGTCGCCGAAGCTCCCGCTGCGGCGACCTCCTTCCGCCTCACCGGTTGCCCCCGGTGTCTCCGTATCGGTTGGATCGAATGCCATGCTCCCTCACGGCAATGGCCGGACCGGGCTGCTCGCCGGCAACGGCCCGGGGTGCCTCAACCTTCGAGAAGGATCCTGATCTGGGCCTTGCCCCGCAGCTCTTCCAGAAAGCGACCAAACTGGCGCTGGAGGTCCTGCTGGAAGATCAACTCCCGGACCTCCTCCTGGATGGCCTCCAAGGGGGCCAGCTCGAGCCCTTGCGCCACCCGGCGGCGCAGGACCTTGACCAGCTGGACCCCGCCCGGCGTTTCCACCGGCTCGCTCACCTCGCCAGGGGGCAAGGCCTCGATGACCTTGCGCATCGACTCTGCCATCTGGGTGGGGTCCACCACCCCGATGTCGCCGCCCTCCGCGGCGGAGGACAGCTCGGAAAAGCGGCGCGCCGCCTCCCGGAAGCCCAACTCGCCGCCGACGATCTGCCGCCGCAGGCCCCGGATCCGCTCCCGGACCTCCTCCCGGGCCGCGGCCTCCTCGCCCGCCGCCCAGCCCAACCCGAGCAGCAGCACATGGTAGCCCGGCTCCATGGCCTCGGCCGCCAGCTCCTCCTGGTAATACTGGGCCACCCGCTGGTCCGTGACCACGACCCGGGACCGGACCTCCAGGTCCACAAGCCGCTTCTGGAGCAGGGAAAGCCGGAGGGCCTGGCGGTAGTCCGCCATGTCCCGTCCCATGCGCACCAGATCCCGTTCCAGCTGCTCCCGGTTGAGGCCGTGCCGGGCCATGACCTGGGCGATACCCTGGTCCACCTCCGCATCGGTCACCGTAATGCCCAGCTCGACGGCCTTCTGCTCGGCAAGCTTCCGGTCCACGAGCTGGGCGAGCAGCGACCGCCGCAGCTCGGCCTGGCCGGCAGCAGGCGCCTGCCCCGCCCGCAGAAAGGTCGCCACCTCCGCCTCCAGCTCGGACAGGGTGATGACCTCATCGTTGACCACAGCCACAATCCGGTCCACCTCCTCCGCCCACAGGGAGGTCGCCGGCAGCACCAGCGCCAGCCAAGCCGGAAGCAGCAGGAGGCCAAGAGCGAGGGGCCGGAGCCAACGGACACCGGGACAGCAGCGCAAGCGATACAGGAGGCCCATGGGCATAAGGAAGGGGGCAGAAGGGGCGGATGGATGCGGGTCTCGACAGGACAAGAACTGTTAGCACGCTACTTGAGGGCCTGCAAGATCTTTTTCGCCTCCTCCAGGAGGGCATCGCCAGCGGCATCCGTCTCCACCAGAAGACGGGCGTCCGGGGTGAAGCGCCTGGCCTTCGGGGCCGCGGCGGTGAGGGCGAGGATCCGTTTCGGATCCACCGGCGAGTCGGGCAGAAAGGACAGGACCAGCTGGCGGTCGCCGGCCTCCAGCTTGGCAATGCGCAGGGCCTTGAGCTCACCCTTGAGACCAACGATAGCCAAGAGGCAGCAAAGCTCCGGGGGCAGCTCACCGTAGCGGTCCCGCAGCTCGGCCGCCAGCTCGGCCAGCTCCTCCTCCCCACCGAGGCCGGCGATGCGTCGGTAGGCCAGGTAGCGCTGGCCGGCGTCCCGGATGTAAGACTCGGGAATGAAAGCCGACAGCTTGAGGTTGATCTCCGGCTCCAGTTCCTCTTCGTCCAGGGGAGCGCCAGCAGCCGCCTTGCGCTTGAGGTCGGCCACCGTCCGGCCCAGAAGATCGAGATACAGCTCGTAGCCCACCGCGGCGATGTGGCCGCTCTGGGAAACCCCCAGGAGGTTGCCGCCGCCCCGGATCTGCAGATCGCTCATGGCCAGCTTGAAGCCTCCCCCCAGCTGGTCATAC
>JBFMBH010000161.1:7270-9147 GCA_040755095.1 Thermodesulfobacteriota bacterium | reverse complement strand
CCCGCCGCTCCATCCACGTCCAAAACCGCTGCCGTCCAGCACCAATACCCCAGAGCACGACAACTTCGGGTGGGTCCCCAGCACCCTCGAAAAAGGGTCACTTCCAGCCCGGCGATGGCAGTCGTGGGCACCCACCGCGGCCCGGATCTTCTTGTTGATCCGGCTGCGGTTGGTGCGGAAGTTGGAAGGCACGCCGCTGGTGGAACGGAAGGATTCGATGATCCCATCCGGATTCGGCTCCTTGACGCAGGGGTTGTTGCGGATCCGCAGGTAGAGGCTGGTCAGCTGCCGGCCAGTTTCCGGGGCATCGATCTCGGCCGCGCTCCGGGAGCACTGCCGGCAGAGATCTCCCTCCCGGTGGCGGCCGGCACATCCCTGCCGCAGCTGGGCCAGATAGGCGAAGATGGCGAGCTCCACCGCGGTGAGCCGGTCCAGCTCCTGCATCCCACCCCAGACCGCGCGCCGTTCCGCAAGGTCCAGAGCCAGGCGGGGCGCCGGCTCCCGGACCAGGAGGCCCATGAGCTCGGCCGGCGTCATGGTCCTGGCCAGGTCGTTTTCCGGCACCAGGGCCCGCAGGGGCACATAGGGCATGGTCACCAGGTGGATGTGGATGCGGTCGCTGGACAGAAACGAGGTCAGCCCGGTTCGCCGGTCGGTCCATTCCACCCTGGTCTTCTGGCGGGGCGGGAACCAGAAATCCGCCCACTCGACCCCGGGCGGCTCCACCAGCACGTGGATGATCTTGTCCCGGTCCGGCCGGCCATAGAGCTGGGCAGCCAGGGTCAGGCAGGCGCTCATGGTCTTCCTGCCGCCGGCGACCAGGAAGTAGACCCGGGTGGCCGGGGCGCTGGTGAGCTGATGGGCCAGGGTCAGGCAGGCGTCGAGGAGGATCGCGTTGTCCTCCTCGGTGTGGATGTCATCGAGCTCCCGGCCCCGGCGGTCGCAGAGCACGTGCAGGCGGTCCTCACCGTAGGCGAGGCTGTCCGGCTCCCGGCCATAGTCGGCGAGAAAGGCCCGGATGGCCCCGCCCCGCTCGGGGAACAGCCGGCCCAGGACCAGCTCCTTGCCGGTGCGGGTGGTGATGATGACAAGCTCGTCCACCGGCCGGCCCTCCATCTCCAGGGCGTAGAGGGCCTCGGTGATCACCGCCGGGCTGATGCCGCACACCGCCAGCAGCACGTTCTTCATGGCTCCCTCCTCTTTCATTCATTGTATGGCGCCCTGCGTATGGCAACCCACAGGTCCCATGGCTCCCATGGCTCCCATGGCCCCATGGGACTTATAGGACCAATAGGACCTATGGGAGACCACCACGGCGGACTTCCGGCGCTTCTCCAGTTGGGTGCGCCCCGCGCATGGCAACTCTTAAGAAACATCGGCCTTCATGGCGGGCTGCCGGCGGTCAACGCCGCCTCGGCCAAGAAGGTCGCTTTCACCCATCGTGGCCCGCACCGCGCATGGCAACTCTCGCTGCGCGAGGCTCCGGAAGAAGCCTTCCTTGCAGAGCCACGGAGTGGCGTACCAAGAGGTAGGCCGGCCTTTCAAGGCCGGCCGGGAAGCACCGCCGCGCCCCTGGGCATCCGCCGCGGCTTCGGCCTGCGCGGCGCATGTCCGCCCGTGTGTCCGGCCCAAGGGGTTGGGTCCGGCACTGGGGGTTGCGGCGGTCGAGGTTGTCGCCGGCGCCTCCTGCCGGGGGATGAATCCCCCGGCTACCGTATCTGCTCTCGCTCTCAAGGAAACATCCGCCTTCTGGCGGGCTGCCGGCGGTCAACGCCGCCTCGGCCAAGAAGGTCGCTTTCACCCATCGTGGCCCGCACCGCGCATGGCAACTCTCGCTGCGCGAGGCTCCGGAAGAAGCCTTCCTTGCAGAGCCACGG